>JAHJRB010000081.1 GCA_018831025.1 Nanobdellota archaeon
AGCTTTCTTTAAAAACTTTGCGCAGGAGATAAAAAAATGAACATACAAAAATTTAAACACGCGGTAGGACAAAATGCTTTCCATTTTGTGTGGAGACCTAAATATGCTAAAGATCCCTTTAAGTTTCTCAAACTTAAAGTGCTTTGCGAAGATGTTTTGAAGGAAGTTGCTGATAAGCATAGGTTTGAAATCTATGAACTCTCTGTCCAAACCGACCATGTCCATTTGTTTGTTGAAGTTCCTAGGACTATGAGTGTTTCCAAAGCTCTTCAACTTTTCAAGGGATATTCTGCTTATAGAATTCTTAAGCAGCATCCTTGGCTGAGAAGGCACTTCAGAAAAGGACATTTTTGGAGTCCTGGCAAGTTTTTTAGGTCTGTTGGAAATGTAACTAGCGAAACTATTGAACATTACATTTCTCAGTCCCAAGGTTCTTGGTCTTTTTGACATTTTTTATTTATTGGATACCTTGCCCTTTAGGGCGAGGTGATTCATTTTTTATTGGCATAAATTACCATGGTATCTCCAGTATTTAACTTTAATTTTAAATCTCCCAATTTTGTTTTAGCAATCATTTTTAAAATTTTATAAAAATGTTTGTATGGTTTAAACCATTCGATAGAGTATTTTAAGATTATTGTTCTGGGATATGATTTTATTTTAGTAACCTCAAATCCATTTTTAGTTAATATTTCTTTTATTGTTTTTGGAGAAAAATAAAACAAATGCATCCTTATCATTGCCCACCAATTTTTTCCCGTCAATCTAGAAAAAAATCCATTAATATTAGGCGTGCTAATTATCAGTTTTCCATCTTTTTTTAAAATTCTATTAATTTCTTTTAATTCTTTATTAGGATCAGTTAAATGTTCTATTAAATCCCACATAACTACAACATCAAAAAAATCATTTTTAAATTTACATTTTTTTAGTTCATTATTCCAAACATTTTTTGTTATTTTTTTTGCTTTTTCATAAGCCCATTTTGACAACTCAACACCATAAACATCAAATCTTTCTTTAGCCACGTCTAAAAATATTCCCGTACTACATCCAACATCTAATAACTTCCCTTTCTCCTCAATGTTTTTAAGATCATTTTCAAAGGTAATTTTTCTAGCTTCTTCAGAAGAATCATAAATATAATCTTGAGATTCTTCATATAATTTTTCTATATTTCCTTCTTGAGGATTAGCATAAATTAGCCCACATTTTTTACATTTAACAATCTGTCCAGTTTTTTTAATATTGGAACTATAAGTAAATTGTTTTACTCTTTCTTCTTTTTCTTCCTCTTCTAATGTGTTTTTGTATAAAATCCTAAAATCCCAAGTATTGCATACAGGACATACAATTATCTTAAAATTTTCTGCCATTTTTTATTACTTCTAAAGAATAGAAATCCATATAAAATAGATGGTAGAATCCTTTTGTTATGGGAATAGATATAGAAGAGATAAATAAAAAAATAAAAACAGTAAATGAATTAGCACAGATTGTACAGGATTACAAACTAGGTGGGGAAAAAGTAGTGCTCTGTCATGGTGTTTTTGATTTGCTCCATCCAGGTCATATACGCTATTTGGAAGCAGCAAAAAAAGAAGGAAATATACTTGTTGTTACTCTAACTAAAGATAAATATGTTGACCGGGGTCCAGGTAGACCAGTTTTTAATGAAAGATTAAGAGCAGAATCTTTAGCAGCTTTAAGATGTGTTGATTTTGTTGCACTAAATGAATGGCCAACTGCAGTTGAAACGATTCAAACAATAAAACCAGATATTTATGCTAAGGGAGCCGAATTTGCTAATTTAAAAGATGATACAGGAAGAATTCAAAAGGAAGCAGAGGCCATAAAGTCAATTGGAGGAAAAATTCATTTTACAGAAGGAATTACCTTTAGTTCTACTAAGTTACTAAACCAACATTTTAATGTTTATCAAAAAGAGACAGAGGAATTTTTAAGGAAATTTAGTAAAAAATATTCAAGTGAGTTAATAATCAATAAAATTAATGAACAAAAAAACATAAAAGTTTTAGTTATAGGAGATGCTATAATAGATGAGTATCATTATTGTGAACCCATGGGGAAGTCTCCAAAAGAAAATTTAATCCCAGTGAAATATCTAAAAAAAGAAAGATTTGCAGGAGGGGCTTTAGCTACTGCCAACCACATAGCAGGTTTTTGTAATAATGTAGATTTAATAACTGGTATAGGGAATGAAGAGATAGACAAAAAATTTATTCTAAAAAAACTCAAAAAAAATATCAAGCCGTTTTTTATACACTCACAAAAACCAACTATTAAAAAAAGGCGCTTTGTAGATCCATCTTTCCTAACAAAACTATTTGAGGTTTGTTTTTTGGATGATTCCCCAATTTCTGAAGAATTAGAGAAACAAATCATCAAACATTTAGAAGGAAAAATATCAAATTATGATCTAGTAATAGTTTCCGATTATGGTCATGGTTTCATTACAAAAAAAATTGTTGATTTACTTTGTGAAAAAGCCAAATGCCTAGCAGTTAATACACAAACAAATAGCGCAAATATAGGTTTTAATTTAATAGATAAATACCCACGGGCAGACTATGTTTGTTTAGATGAACCAGAAAGTCGTCTTGCAACAAGAGACAAATATGGAAATATAAAAGAAGTCAGTGAAAAGATTATGAATCTAGGAGAATATAAACGAGTTGTGATTACCGGAGGACATCGGGGATCTTTTATAAATTTTGGAAATAATGATTTTTTTAAAATACCTGTCTTCTCTAAAGAGATTGTAGATAGGATTGGGGCAGGGGATGCATATTTTTCAATTACTTCTCTTTGTATACCCAACAATTTTCCCTCAGATTTAATAGGCTTTTTAGGTAATTCTGCAGGGGCATTAGCTGTAAAAATATTAGGAAATAAAAAATCTGTAGAGCCAGAAGCTTATTTTAAATTAATTACAACCTTGCTTAAATGGGAGTAACCCATAGATTTTTAAAATTTAATATTGTCTTTTTAAAGATGGAAACAATAGATTTATCAGACTATAACAATAATGATTTATTTTGGAAAGGTTTTGTTAATCTTGAAAATAATCCCTATAAATTAAATACAAGTTTAAAAGGATTTAGATGTTTGTTTTTATTCCTTACAAAAGAGACAGATTTATCCAAACACGAATCCCCAACCCCATTAGGTAATATGGCTTCTTTATTAAGGATGAATGATTCTAAAGTAACTATCTCTATTCAAAATATAGATTCCTATGATAAAAATAATTTCAAAAACTATGATTTAATTTGCTTTTTTCCAATGGTTTCTTTGTTTAAACAAACATTAGATTTTTCTGATAAATTAAAAAAAGATTTCCCCCAATCTAAAATATGCTTCTTTAATTCTGATCAACACCAACACGAAATGATATTATGTAACCCAAAAGCGAAAGAATTTGCAAAAGCACTTATGGAAAAATACCCTTCTATAGATTTTGTTTTGGTAGGAGAAGCCGAAACATCTCTTGTTAAATTAGTAGAAAAAATTTTTAAAAAAGAGAAAGATTTCTCGGATATTCCCTCTTGTTTATACAGGAAAAATAATCAAGTTATGATTTCTAAAAAATCAATAGAACCAATAAATTATGAGTTTATGCCTTTTCAATCAAGAGATTTTCTAGAAAAATCCATCTCCAAAGAAGGAATAAATACACAGTCCCCAAGACTGCAATCAAGCAGAGGATGTATCTCTCAATGCTTATATTGTACAGAGTCCAGTGCAAATATAACCGAAGGGGGTAGGAAAACACCAATCCTCAAAAGAGATATATTAAAATTTTTAGAGGAAGTAGAAATCCTTTACAAATATTACAAAGTAGTTTTTTTTAATATAATGGACAGCTGTTTTGAAGATTCTGGAAAACAAGGAATTGATAGAATGAAATTTTTCTTTGAAGAAATAAATAAAAGGAATATAAAAGCATCTTTCAAAATACATTTAAGAGTCGATACATTAAATAAACTTGACAATAATTTTTTAATGTTTTTAAAAAAATCAGGGGTAGATATTTTAGCTTTAGGTATAGAATCGGGATTAGAAAAAGAGTTAAGATCATATAGAAAGATAACAACTGTTGAAGAAAATTTAAAAAACATTACTAGAATAAATAATTTAGACGGTAAGTTTTTTTGTGTATTAGGTCACATAATGTTCAGCCCTATTTTAAAATTAGAAGATTTACCGAAGAAAATTGAATTTATAAGGAATATTCATTTTGGTTGGGATTATACAGAAATGGTAAATAATATTTTGGTATATCCAGAAACAGGCTACCATAATTTTATTAAAGAAAAAGGGTTAGAATTAGAGCACGATGAATTAGCAACACTAATACCATATAGCTTTGAAGATGAAAATGTTAAAAAAATTGCTGATGAAACCGCAAAAATTAAAGTGAAATGTCCAGAGATTGCACGTTTGAATAAATCTCTTTATGATTCTTTGAATATTATAAGTAGATATTATAACAAAATAAATAAAGATATGTGGAAAGATGAAGAGTTTTTCCTTAAATTTAAAGATAGTATAAATAAAATTTTATTAGAAGTCGAAAATATTTATTGTAGATATTTTTTAGAACTGATAGGCTTAGTTAAGGAAGATTGGAGTGATGAAAAGAAAGATGAAATTTACAACAAATGGGTTCCAGAAAGAATACCAAAAATTTTTTTAAAAGTTGAGAGTCTTCTTTCTGAATTTTTTGATTTTTATAAAAAACAAGGAATTTCTACCAAAAAAATTTTCCTTAAAACTTGGATGCCAATAAGGATGTCTCCTAATACTAAGGTTGGGATAACAGGAGGAGAAAGTGAAAAATAAAATTTGGAATACTCCAGTAAAAATAAGGAATATTGAAGTTAAGAATAGAATAGTCTTTCCTCCAATTGGAACTAGCTGGGCTAATTTAGACGGAAGTGTTTCAAATAAAATGATTAAAAATTATGAAGAAGTTGCAAAAGGAGAATGTGGAATGATTGTTGTGGAAGGGACCGCAGTTTCCCCAGAAGGAAAAGGAGTAAAGAGAAATCTTTGTTTGTATGACGAAGATAAACATTTATCAGGATTGAAATTATTATCCGAAGCGATAAAAAAACAAAATTGTTTTGCTTCTATTCAATTAATGCATGCTGGAGGTCAAGCAAATCCAGATTTTACTGGTTATGAACCAGTTTCTCCTTCTAAAATGGAAAAGGAAATAACAGGCACAGGTCATATTTCTAGAGAATTAAAATTAGAAGAGATTGGAGAAATTAAAAATAAATTTATTAATTCAGCATTACTAGCCTATAAAGCAGGTTTCCAAGCTGTTGAACTCCATTTAGCACATGGTTATTTATTACATGAATTTCTTTCTGAACATACAAATAAGAGAGAAGATGAATATGGAGATAAGACTAAATTAATATTAGAAATAATTTCTGGAATAAAAGAAAAAGTTCCAAATATAATTATCGGAGTAAGGATTAGTGGTGAAGACTATTTAGAGAATGGAATAAATAAAGAAGTTAATAAAAAATTTTTACCTTTGTTTGAAGAAAACGGAGTAGAGTATTTTAGTGTTTCAGCAGGCATTTATCAAACTAGCAAATTTAAACACGAGGCTATGAAGAAAGGAGAGTTTTTTAATTATTCTAAAGGAATTAAAGAAATGGTTTCAAAACCAGTTATTGGTGTTGGAAAGATTTTAGATTTAAAACAAGCAGAGGGACACCTTAAAAATAAAAATTGTGATATGGTAGCAATTGGCAGAGGACAAATAGCCGACCCCCATTTAGTTAAAAAAACAATAAACAATCAAACATTTAACAAATGTATAGAATGTGATCAATGTGCCTATTTAAGATTCGGAAGAGAGAGTTTAACATGCTCTCAAAGAAATTTTGAAAAGATAGTTTTAATTATGGGAGGAAACGGAGGAATAGGACAAATATTAACAAAAGCTTTTATTGAAAATGGAGATAAAGTAATTATTGCATCAAATGAGGAAATAAGTGATGAAAATTTTATTAAAATAGATATTACAAACCCTAAAGAAATAAAAGAGTTATTTCAAAAAATAAAAACAAAATACAATAAATTGGATGTTTTAATAAATGCAGTAGGAACACAACTGCCAATAGGACCCTTTAAGGAATTAAAAACAGAAGAAATATTGAAAAATATTGAGATTAATTTTACTGGAATTATTTTATGTTGTAAAGAAGCATTGAATTTAATGAAAAAAGGAAAAATAATAAATTTCTCTGGAGGAGGTTCTTTAGCACCAAGACCAAATTTCTCCATCTACGGAAGTTCAAAAACAGCTTTAATAAGGTTTACAGAAACATTAGCAGAAGAAGAAAAAAATATAGATATCAATATAGTTGCACCAGGAGCCTTAAATACAAAAATGGTATCTGATGTTATAAATGCAGGGGAAAAAGCAGGAGAATTTGAATTAAAAAAAGCAAAAGAATTACAGGAGAAAGGAGGAACATCAGAAGAAATTCTAAAAGAATTAATTCTTTATTTAGCTTCTGAAGAATCAAATGGGATAACTGGAAAACTAATTAGCGCACCTTGGGATGATTGGAAAAATATGAAAAAAGAAAATTCCTCTTTATATACCTTAAGGAGGATAGATAATAAACAATTTATAGAAAAAAATGACTAAAAATTTAATCATAAAAACTTCTTATTCAAAATTGCCTGATGGGTCTATAAAAACAAATTTTGGAGATTTAATCAGATCTACCATTTTAATAGAATGTATAGGAAATGATTTCTTATGGTTAACCGATTCTAAATCCATACCATTACTAAAGTATTTCATAGATGAAAAAAAAATATTAAATCTGGAAGAAGTAAAAGAGTTAGAAGCAGAAACAATCTATAACTTAGATAATTATATTTCAGAATCGTTTAATAAAATAAGAGGTAATTGGAGAGGATATATATGGGATGGAAAGGTTTTAACTCCGGAAAATAAAAAAATAGAATCAATAACCCCTCCTTACGAAAATTTAGAAAATTCTTGGCAACAAACATTCATAGAATCCTTTAATTTTAAATGGAAAAAACAAGACTACCCATTAAATATAACTCAAAAAGAAAAATTTGATATAGGGTTTAATTGGCATGTAAATCCAGAATGGAAAACAAAACAATGGCATTACTGGAAAGAATTAGAAAAAGAATTAGCTGATTATTCTATTTCTTGGCAAGAAGGATTAGACAATTTTGAAAAATACATAAAATGGTTATCCTCCTGTAGGGTAATTATCACTTGTGAAACTCTGGGGCTACACTTAGCATCAGCATTAAGAAAGAAAATAATAGCTATTGTAGGTCCTTTAGATGGAAAAGAATATCATTATAATAGAATATCCTTCATAAAACCAAAAGAAAGGGAATGTATGCCTTGTAATTTAAGAGATTGTAAATTTAAAGAACCATGCTTAAACGAAATAAGCACCAAAGAAATTATAAATGTATTACATAACAATTAAGTTTTTAAAACATAGCTATACTATTATTTAAAATGAAAAAAAAAGATTTAATTGATTTTGAAAAAGAAATTGTAAAATTATGGGAGGAAGCTAAAATCCCATATCCGGTTCATTTTTCAGGAGGTAATGAAGATCAACTTATTGAATTATTTAAGGAGATTAAGGAAGAGG
Organism: Nanobdellota archaeon; assembly: GCA_018831025.1. Taxonomy (GTDB): domain Archaea; phylum Nanobdellota; class Nanobdellia; order SCGC-AAA011-G17; family ARS1403; genus JAHJRB01. Next base: position 7,707 of record JAHJRB010000081.1, read on the forward strand.
ATTATGTTTTTTCAACACACCGATCCCATTATCATTATTTACTAAAAGGCGGCTCTAAAGAAAAATTAAAAGAAATGATATTAGAGGGTAATAGTATGCATGTATTCGACAAAGAGTTAAAATTCTTAACATCTGCCATAGTAGCTGGATGCCCAGCAATTGCAGCAGGGGTTGCTTTAGCTTTAAAGAAAAAAAATAGCAAAAGCAAAGTTTGGTGTTTTGTAGGAGACGGGGCAGAAGATGAAGGTCATTTTTATGAAGCTGTAAGGTATGTCGATGGTCATAATTTACCATGTATTTTTGTTTTGGAAGATAATAATAGGTCTGTAGAAACCCCCAAAAAAATTCGTTATGGGAACTCTGAAATGAAATGGCCAGAATGTGTTAGAAGATATAATTACAAGGCAGTTTATCCCCATGTTGGAACTGACAAATGGGTGGATTTTTCAGGGAAAAAGGCAGGGGGTGCAAGTTTCTAATGAAATATAAGGATGCAATAAAGGTGTCCATGGAAAGTTTAGCTCAAGAGCCAAATACTCTTTTTTTAGGATATAATATTAACTTTGGATCAAAAGCCTATGGCACCTTAACAGATGTTCCAGAAGATAAAAAAATAGAAACTCCAGTGGCAGAAAACCTAATGATTGGTTTAGCTACAGGACTTTCCTTAGAAGGATTTCGACCCATTGTTTTCTTTGAAAGACACGATTTTATATTAAATGCTTTAGATGGGATTATTAATCATTTGGGAAAGATAGAAAGTATGTCCAAGGGGCAATTCCAATGTCCAGTTATTGTAAGGGCTGTAATAGGAGCAACAAAACCATTAAATCCAGGTCCACAGCACACACAAAATTTTACTAAGATATTAAAAGATAATATTCATTTTCCAGTATACGAATTAAATACACCAGAAGATGTCTTGAAATATTATAAAATTGCTAAATCTTCTAAAGATCCAATTATATTAATAGAAAAAAGAGATCTATATGACACAGAATAAAAAAATAAAAGAAGAAATTGTTCTTGACGGGCATAAACTGAATTGGCATAGTGAACGCGTTAAAAAATGGTTAAAGGGAGAAAGAATAGCTCCAATAACAATAGACATGGCATTAACAAGAAGATGTAACTACAGATGTGTATACTGTTATGGTCAATTGCAAGCAAATGATGAAAAAAGAATGACAAAAGAAGTTATTTTTAGATTTTTAGAGGATGCAGCAGAAATAGGCGTTAAAGCTGTTAGCTTTGTCAGCGATGGGGAAAGTACTTGCTCTCCCCACATATATGATGCGATTAGCTATGGTAAAAAAAAAGGATTAGACATGGCTTTAGGAACAAATGGCGTTCTTCTAAAAAAAGAAAAATTAAAACAAATGTTATCTTGCTTAACTTACTTAAGATTCAATTTTTCTGCAGGAGAGCCAAAAAGATATGCTGAAATTATGGGTTGTAAAGAAGAAGATTTTTACAAAACAATTGAGATAATAAAAGAATGTGTTAAAATCAAAAAAGAAAATAACTATAATGTTACCATCGGACTTCAAATGGTTTTAATGCCGCAGTTTATAGATCAGGTGATTCCATTAGCAAAATTAGGGAAAGAACTAAAAGTGGATTATTTAGTTATAAAACATTGTAGCGACGATGAAGATGGAAAATTAGGAGTAGATTATTCAAAATACTTTGAGTTTACAGATATATTAAAGGAAGCTGAATCTTATTCTACTGAAGATTATTTAGTCAAAGCAAAATGGTCAAAAATTCTCAGTGGAGGTAAAAGAAGATATACCCAATGTTATGGTGTTCCTTTCTTTGTTCAAATTTCTGGTTCTGGTTTAGTAGCTCCTTGCGGAATGCTTTTCAATAGCAAATATAAAAAATTCCATATGGGTAATATAGTAGATACATCATTTAAGGAAATATGGAAAAGTGAAAAATATTGGAAGGTTATAGATTACTTGGCTTCTAATAAATTCAATGCACAAGAAGATTGCGGAACCCTTTGTTTACAACACAAGGTAAATGAATATGCCTGGGATTTAAAAAAAGGAAATATTGATTTAAAAAAACCAGAAGAAAATATACCAAATCATATAAATTTTATTTAAAATGAAATTAGATGTAGATAACCATAAATTAATGTATCATCCAGAGAGGGTAGCAGAATGGAAGCTAAAGGGAGATTGTTTTCCAATCTATATAGAAATAGGACCCACAAATAAGTGTAATCATAGATGTATTTTCTGCGCCTTAGATTATACAATGGAAGGAGCAAGAGCGGAGATAAGTAAAGAAGTTATGCTGCCTACCATAAAAGAGATAGCAAAAAAAGGAACAAAATCAATAATGTTTGCTGGAGAAGGAGAACCCTTATTACATAAAGATATTTGTGAATTTGTTCAACATGCAAAAAAACAAAAATTAGACATTTCAATAACAACAAACGGGGTTTTATTCAATAAAGAAAAAATAGAAAAAATTCTTCCGAGTTTATCTTGGATAAGGTTTAGTGTTGATGCGGGAACAAAAGAAAATTATGCTAAAATTCACAATACAAACATAGAAGATTTTGAAAAAGTTCTAAAAAATATAAAAGATGCTGTAGAATTTAAAAATAAAAATAATCTTAATACAATAATAGGAGTTCAGTTTTTATTAATACCACAAAATATTCATGAAGTAATAACATTTGCAAAAAAAATCAAAGAAACAGGTGTAGATAATGTGCAAATAAAACCTTATTCTCAACATCCTTGCAGTAAGAATAAATTTGTGGTAGATTATAAAGATTACTCCCATCTTGAAGAAGAAATTAAAAAGCTTAATTCAAAAAATTTTGAAATTGTTTTAAGAAAACAAGCAATACAAAGATTAGAGATTAAAGGAGAGTATAATTTTTGCCATGGTCTTCCATTCTTTTGTTTAATAGATGCAAAAGGAAATGTAATTCCCTGTAATATATTTTATAATAATGAAGAAATGTCTTATGGAAATATAAATGAAGAGAGTTTTAGTAAAATATGGGAAGGAGAAAAAAGAAAAAAAGTTTTAAATAAATTTAAAGAAATAGGGGTTAAAAATTGCAGAGAGATTTGTAGGCTAGATACAATAAATAGATATCTTTATAGATTAAAAGAAATGCCACATCCCCATGACAATTTTATATAAATTATTTCTTCCAAATAAAGTATATAATCAATCCTATAATTGTTAAAGAAACTATCATAATTAAATTTTGATACAATAAGCTTATTTTAAACAATTTTAAGTCGATTAAATTCAAAGTATAATTACTTAGTCCTTTTTCAAATAAAGTAGGCAAATATCTTTGGAATATGGAATTAGGTAAATCACATCCATTTGTCCTTAAATATAATACCGGTAAACTATTTATAAAAACAGATAAAATTCCTAGAATTTTTACAAATAAATTTTTTATTAAGAAAATAGAGGGAATTATCATAAAAGGGATTGTAACTAAAAGATATCTAGGACCAAATGCACAGTTTCCCTTCCAACTTTCACTTAAAGAAGCATTAAAAATAAACATAACTATAAATATTGACATAATTAATAGCAACTCACTCATAAATTTCTTTTCTTTTAATCCCTTAAATAACCCTAAAACTGAAACAAACATAAAAGGAATAAAAAAGAAATATCCTTTTTCAGGACTAAAAGAAACCCCCCATAAATGCTCAAAATCTGGAATTTTTAATTCATTTTCTGCAACAGCATCTTGACCATTTATATTTTTATGATATTGATAAGAAGAACTTATTGGATTATCATATATGGCATAATGATAGCTCATCAATAATAACAGGGGGATTATAGAACCAAGGATATAATAAATTATTTTTTTATTTCTAAAAAATGAAATTAAATATAAAAATAATAGACTTACAACAAGTACAGTACTGTATTCTATTGTTATAGCTGAAGAAGATAAAATACCCAAAAGAAATAGAGAAGACTTAGTTTTTTTCATTTTTCCTATTTTCATAAGATATAGTAAATAAAAAGATAGAAACAAAAAGAAACTAACATTGACCCTGTTAAAATAAGCAGTAGAATAGGTAAAAAATAAAGTCCCAAATGCAAATAAGAAAGTTACCCACAAACAACTTTTTTTACTAAAACTCATATGCTCCAAAAGTTTATAGATTAAAACTGCTATGCAAGCAGATAAAACCGCAGTTATAAATACCCCGGCCAAAGCATTAAAAACTATTATTTTTAACCTTGTTTTTGAATATCCATTAAAAGATTCTGGCAAAAATAATTCTAAAAAAGGTTTCGCAACAGCATATAAGGGAACAGCAATCATAGAACCGCCAGGAGCGTAACCAGAATAGATTTTTCCATTATAGAAAGAATGGTCACATCCAGTAATTTTGCATTCTTCCCTAACATAATCATCAATTTCAAAATTACCATTATCTACTAAAGCGATAGTAGCATCTAACATGGACTCAGCCATATAGTTTCCACCGTAATCAGAAAGAAATAAAACATAAATTATCCAAATTGTTAAAAATATTTTAAACTCAGTCCTCATTTAACCCACCTACTATCCTAAAAAAATAAAGATTTATAAATTAACCTATTACTCATTTTATTATGAAGGTTTTATTAACTACACTTCCATCAGAGGGGGAGTTTGTTAATTGGACAACCCCAAAACATTTTCAACCTTCTGCAGTAAAATATATGCCCCTGGGTATTTTATCTATAGCATCAAATCTACCTGCTAGTTGTGAAGTTATTATTCTAGATCCTCCAAGCGAGGGATGGACAATAAAAAAAACAATTGAAAAAATAGAGAAAGAAAAACCAGACGTTTTAGGAATATCTGCAATATCTAGGAGGGTCTATGCATTAAACCAGCTATTAAAAAATACTACCACTCCGTACAAGGCAGTGGGTGGTCCTCATGCAACTTATTACGCAGATCAAATATTAGAAAATGGAGCAGATGCAGTTTTTGTAGGATCTTTAGCAGATAATGAGTTTAAAAAAGCAATAAGCAAAAAACAAAAGGGAATTATACAATGTTGCACAAATATTAATGAGATAAATTTTCCTAAAAGAGATTTATTAAAAGTAGAAGATTACTTTCCAAAAGATTTTGTTTTATTCAAAGCAGAAAATAGATTACCAATGTTTTCCAGCATCGGTTGTCCAAATCATTGTAATTTTTGTAATGTCCAGGAAAAAAGAGTACAAAGAAAAAATCCAAAAACAATTATAGAAGAGATTAAACATTTAATTTCTTTAGGATGTAAAAGTATACATTTTCTTGATGATAACTTTAATACAAATGAAGAGCATCTTCACAAAATTTTAGACGAGATGGAGAAAGAAGAGATAAATATAGAGTGGAGCGGAAGAGGAGAAGCAATTATATCTGAAAGATTAGCAAAAAGATTAGCTGATAATAATTTTAAAAGAATCCATGTCGGATTAGAAGCACTAGATGATAATATATTAAAGTATTTTAGAAAACCAATTAGAACAAAAAATATTCATGCATTTTGTAATATTCTTAAAAAAAATAATATAGATATTTTAGGTTATTTTATCGTTGGAACACCAATAGAGACAGAAGAATATAGAGAAAATCTTCCAAAAAAGATTAAAAATTTAGGAATTAAATATCCTTTTTTTAATATATTATTCCCTGAGCCAGATACAGACTATTACAATAGCTTGTTAAAAAATGGAATTTATAAAAAAAATTATTGGAAAGAATTTATGAAAAATCCAACCCCATATTTTGAAATTCCATATCCTTATGGGGAAGAAAAGAAAAAAGAAATTATAGAATATGTAAATGGTTTAATTAAAGAATTTAAACCTAATTAATCTTTATTGGTTGTTTATTATACTTATTTCTTTCTTTAAATTTTAAAACCCAAAGTAAAGAAGATATACTAAATAAAATACCTTTAAAATTTTTAAAAGTGTAAAAATGAGAACTTCCAGTACCCTTTCCAGTTTGTTTTACACCAACCTCCTTGAAACTATGCCCAGACTTCAAAAGTTTAGCTAAAATCTCAACTTGATAAGAAAAATTATAATTTTTTATTTTCATATTTTTGAGTAAACTATTTTTATGTAATACCGTTCCGGTGTAATATTTTAGATTTAGCCCAAGAAGTAAATTCATAAGCTTTACAAATCCTTTAGAAATTAAAACTCTATGAAATGACCTAACCTCAAAAGGATTAGTAAAATAATTATTAATAATATCTGCATTGCCCATCTCTTTTAGAATTTTTTTTATACTTTCTTCAGGAATATCATCATCTCCAGGAATCATCATTACAAATTCCTTTGTTGCTAGTTCTATTCCCTTGATATAATTATACCCCAACCCCATATTTACTTTATTATGAATAACTTTTATCTTTTTATCTTTCTTAGCCAGCCAGTCAGCTATTTCTCCAGTTTTATCCTTGCTACAATCATTAAAAATTAGGGTTTCATAATCCTCAATAAAATTATTTAAGGCATTATTTATAGTATTTATAGTATCTTCTAAATTCTTTTCTTCATTATATGCAGGAACTATAATAGTAAGTGATTTTTTCATTTTCTAGCAACAATAATCATTTCTCTCCTTTTAAACAATCTTCCGCAAAAACCAACAAAAAATCTTCCAAGTGGGTACTTGTAAAAAACAGAATATCCACCCCCATAATTAAATTTATTTAAAATAATATTAAATTTATTAGCATAAAGTAATTCATTTATGTGATTAAAATTCCAACCATATAAATGTTTACCAATATTGGGTTCAAATTTTTTTATTATTTTATTCTTTCCAGAATCAGGAAGAACCAAAACCAAAATTCCTTCTGATTTTAATATATTATAGAATTCTTTAATAATATTATCCGGTTCATTCAAATGTTCTAAAACATGGACACATAATACGGAATCAAATTTTTCCTTAATTTTCCCTAAACTATCAAAAACCTTAATTCCTTTTTCTTTGCATTTTTCCAAGCAAAATTCACTAATATCTACCCCCACACTATTCTCCTTATTTAAGAAAATGTTCTGACCTAATCCGCATCCATACTCAAGTACCTTTCCTTTTAAAAATTTCCAATATATTTTTTTACTTAATTCAGCTCTAAATAAATAATATTTTTTATTTTTTAATAAATTACTATGTACCTCTAGGTGATAATTCTTATCATAATGCATTTTAGTACCTTCCTTTTATATTCTCAACGGCAGGATTAGGTAACACATCCTTATAATAAATCTCAGGAACTTCTAAATCTTCAGGATAAGTCACATTCCAAATCTTTAGTGGACCAATAACTCTCCCATTATAAACACTTAAAGGCATTTCACCTTCATCATTATAAACTAATTCAAAATACTCCATTTTTTGATTAGTTAGATACATCTTATAAAATAGTGTATTTTTATTTTTTTCAGAAATATAAAGCCCGGTTCCTAAAGGATTTATAGTATTATCATTAATTCTAGGTATTATTACAAAACAACCTCCCAACCCATCTTCTTCAAATCTTATTTCTCTTCCGTCAATAAATACACATTCCAAAGGAAGGGTATCTTGTTTTCCATTATAGACCAAAACTGCTTGAGGTTGCGCAGTAAATGTAAAAGTATCATTTTGGTTGCTTACAGGGAAAAGTATTGCAACTATACCAGAAGCACCCTTGGGATATAATTTTCCTTTATA
>JAHJRB010000082.1 GCA_018831025.1 Nanobdellota archaeon
CCAACTCCAAAGGCTTGAAATCCCGTAGTCCCTACGGTATGGAAGAAAGAAAGAATAACAAATATATAAATGTTTCGCTTTCATCCCCCACCAAACTAAAAGATTCTGGAAGGGGACTTCTTGCTCAAAGTAAGTTAAAAAAAAGAAATCCCATGCGTTTTGGCATGAGATAAAACAGAATTATTCAGAAGATACTTTTTCTACTAGATCACCTTTGAAATCATCCATTATATGATAATTCTCATTTGATGAATGAGTCACATATCTTCCAATACCATGAGCCATTAATCCTACTGCAATAGGGGCCAAAGTTTTTGCACATCCTTGCACACCACCATCCACAAAAGAATTAATACCATAGATCCCACTCATAAAACCTAAATACTCAAGCATTCCCCCAAGGAAGGCATCACTGGTTTTATGTTTTAGTTCAGTAATTCTCTCCATTCGTTTTTCAGTTGTCATTCTCTTCCCTCCATAATTCTATCCTATCTTCTTTGGTCTGTTTCTGTAACCTTTGCATTGTAATCTGTACCAACTCCTCTGAAGGGTGGGGGGTAACCAACCTTTTCATCAACAGTCCCATCATTACCTTCATCTATAAGAACAGATCCACCATACCAACGGTCACCATATCTGAAATCAACTTCAGTTCTGTCATCATAAACAGAGATTCTAGGTTCTCTTGATTCAACCATTATTTCTTCAATATGTTTTTTTACTCTTGGATCTACTTCTGTTAAAGAAGCAGGTAACTCATTTTCAGTTAACATGCCTACACCTAATAAACTGCACATTGTAGCAAAACCATAAGCTACAGGAGCTCTTCTCAATTCTTCTTTTATTTTATTTATTATCATTATTTTTCTCCATCAACCTCTTCTTTTTTGAAAAGGTTTGATTATTTCTTACTAGTAGTAACATAATTAGTATATATAAAATATCTTATAGTAAAATTTATTAAAAATGAACTTTATTAGAAGTTTAGTTAATTTTCATAAAAAAAGAAAAAGTATAGCACTATCTATATAGATAGTACATATAATTAAAATAAAAATTTAAAGTTTAAATGTTTCCAAATAACTTCCAATATGATCTATTTCAGCTTGCATTGCTTGACCTTCTTGTTTTTTACCTACATGTATTTCTGTTATTAGATCTTTATAGTTAGTTGCTATAAATCTTTGAAGTCCTCTAACTCCTGTTTCTGAAACAGTTCCATCTGTTGCCAAAGGAACAGACCTACTAACAACACCCTCTAGATACTGAATACTATCATTTAACACACTTTCTTCAGTTAAATCCTGTCCTCTGTATCTATCCAATGTATTTTTATAGGCATCACTAACAAATTCGAGCAATCCATTAATAGCTTCTTGACTAAAACCGCTTGGTGGCATTTTATTTTATCCTCCATAAATTTATACTATTTAATCATCATTAGGGTTATATAAAATACCCTACATTAAAGTTTAATAAAAACGAACTATTTATATACTATTAGTTCCATATACTAGAATATGATAAAATTAGATGCTTATGATAAGAAGATTATTGACATACTTCTAAATAATTCAAGAGAGCAATTAAGTTCAATTAGTAAAAAAGTTAGATTAAAAAGAGAGAATGTAGATTATAAAATTAGAAGATTAGTAAAAAGTAAATTAATAAAAGAATTTAACACAGAGTTTAATGAAGAAAAATTAGATATAAAACATCATACTATTTTTGTACAATTAGTAAATTTAAAAGAAAATAAAGAAAAAGAAATTTTAAATTATTTAAAAGATCACCCTTACATAAGTTGGATAGGAGTTTTAGCTGGGAAATGGAGTTTAACCTTTGATATTTTCATTACCAAAAATACTAATTTAGGAAATATCCTAAAAGAAATAACATCCAATTTTGGAGATTACATAGATAATTATGTAGTTCTAAATTTAGAAGAGAGTGGTTATTATTCTAATAAGTATTTAGATCTTAAATCTAAAGAATTTAATAAAATAATAAAAGAAGAAAAAGTAGAACTAGATGAAACAGATTACAAAATTCTTTCTTTATTAAATAAAAGCTCAAGAACCACTTATGTGGAAATATCAAAAGTAACTAAACTAACCCCTAATGGGATTAAAAAAAGAGTAAAAAATTTAGAACAAAATAAAATAATAAACAGTTATAACATAACTTTAAATTTCAAAGAATTAGGATATGAATGGTATGGGATACAATTAAAATTATCTAAATTTAGTGAAGAAGTTGAAAAAAAATTAAAATCCTTTTTCAAGAATCACAAAAAAGTTTTATTTTACTATAGATACATTGGAGATTGGGATTATGATATTGGTATAATTGCTAAGAATTCTAATGAATTAAGAAATTTTATTAATGAATTAAGAACAAACTTTCCAGAAGAAATTAAAATAAATGATGTATCTTTAATCTTAGAAGAAGTTACAGGATATAAACTACCTAAAGGGATATTTGAAAAGAATTTATAAATATTAAGGATTAATAAAATAATATAGAAACATTAAAATGGAATTAGACAAAATAACAATGAAGAGAAGTCCATATCTAGTAGAGCCTTCAATAAACCCACAGCAAGCACTTAAGTATGCCATAGAAAAAGGTTTATTTGAATATTTTAAAATAGATAAAGAGTTAGTCGCAGATTATCTTAATTCAAAAAAAGAGATTCCAATTTGGATAATAGAAACAGCTTGTAATATAAATAAAAATAACTTTCTGATTCCCATCAAGTATCAACATTTATGGTATTGCTTAAATGAAGTAAAAGTAAAAAGATTTCAGCCTAGTGGAAATATTTTTAACCCAAAAGTCTCATTTGTCCCAGTATACATAAGGAGCAACAAAAAAATTAGAAATTTAATAGACAAAGTAACATTATACGTTAAAAAAAATAGATTTGTAGAACTATCTGGATTTAAATTTAGAAAAGGAGGTATATTTTCACAGTGGCGCAATAGAACAATCCCCATAACAGCAATTATGAAAGCGTGCCAAATAGCAGGAGAGAATTTTTTAGATTTAATTGATAATAGCATAATAGAAGGAGTTACGAATAAAAATGGAGCAATAATTTTCAATAAAAGGAGGAATAAAGATCTAGAAACAATATTGTTTTGGATAAAAACTGAAGGACATGTACAAATATACTCTACACACATAAGTATAAGTCAAAAAGAACAATCTCAAGAAAAATTAAAAATATTATCAAAATTATTTCAAAATACATTTAAACTTAATAAAAAATCAGTAGTAATAAATTATAACAAAAGTTGGAAGGGTCATCAACTTTGTATTTCCTCTGCACCATTAAGACAAATACTTAATTTAATATACAAAATCCCATTAGGGTATAAAACAAACTGTAATGTAGATGAAAAAATAGATTTTAATAAATATTCAAAAGAAGAAAAATTAAAAATCCTTTCTTCTTTCTGCGAAACAGAAGGTTCTTTCTACAATACCCTTTCTCATGGTAAATTCATCTCACCAAGATTTGAATTCAAAATATATGATAGAATTTTAGCAAACAATTTTATACAATTACTAAAAACGCTAAATTATAATGGAATAAAAATGAAATACAATAAAAAAAATAAAATATTCTGTATCGGCATATATAATTTTAATAATTTCTTAAAATTATGTTTTGATCTCCAACCACACTTAAGCAAAGGAACTAACAAAAAAATTCTAAATATATTATCAACAAAAGATTTAATAGCAAGAGTTAAATTCAAGAGTGAAAATATTTCAGATTTAATAAAGGAAATAAGAAATAAAACAAAATATAAAAGAGATTTTATAAAGAACATAAAAAAAGAATATCCCTTAAACCATAATAGTAAATACGCAGTTGATTGGATTAAAAATGGAGCAGTTCCTTTATCGGCAATAATCTACAGTTGTAAGTTAAAAAACAAAAATATCTTTAATTATACTCCAAAGCACATAGCCATCCTATTAAAAGCACAAAACTTACTTAACCAAGAAAAATTTGAGGTAATAAGAAATGCATGAAACATTAAACTGGAAAAAATTAAATTTCCGTTGTGGAATCGAGATCCATTCCCAACTCTCCGGAACCAAGCTATTTTGTTCGTGCCCCGTTATAACCAATAAGAAAGAAGAACCAGATTTAATTATCAGAAGAAAATTAAGAGCTGTAGCAGGAGAATCTGGGAAAAAAGATATAGCAGCATTATATGAAGAAGCTAAAAAAAAGACTTTTGTTTATGAATTTTACCATGACTGCAATTGTCTTGTGGATGTTGATTCCGAGCCCCCTCATCAAATTAATCAAAAAGCTTTAGAAGGTGCATTACAAATAGCTTTATTATTAAAAGCAAAAATAGTTCCAAAAATAAAAGTTATGCGCAAAATAATTTTAGATGGTAGTGTAGTTAGTGGTTTTCAACGTACTATGCTAATAGCAACTAATGGAAAAATAAAAACATCTAAAGGAGTTGTTAAAATAGAAAAGATACTCCTAGAAGAAGAAGCTGCTAAAAAAATATCAATAAACGACCATGAAGTAACTTATCGCTTAGACCGCATAGGAGTCCCTTTAATAGAAATAGCAACAGCACCAGATATAAAAAACCCAGAACATGTAAAAGAAACAGCATCAACTATAGGAATGATTTTAAAGTCTATAGATTTAAGCAAAAAAGGTTTAGGAACCATACGCCAAGATGTAAATGTTTCAATAAAAAATTCTCCAAGAATAGAAATAAAAGGATTTCAAGATTTAAAGTCTATACCAAAAATAATTGAATATGAAGTTCGAAGGTTAATTAAAGATGCACCAAAAGAAGGAGAAGTAAGAAAAGCAGAACCTGATTTATCTACAACTTTCTTAAGACCTTTACCTGGAAATAATCGTTTTTATCCAGAAACAGACATAAGAGAAATAATAATAACAAAAGAATTATTATCAAAAATAAAGATCCCAGAATTGATAGAAGAAAAAATATTAATCTTAGAAAAAAACTATAACTTGCCAAATGAAATAGCAAAAGAAATAATAAAAAATAAAATAAATATTAAACATTATATAACAAAATATCAAAGAGTTTCTCCATTATTAATAGCAGAAACATTGATAACAACACCAAAAGAAATACGCGCTAGATTCCATATCCTTCCAAAATTAACTCAAAAAGATTTTGAATTTATATTTGAAAATTTAAACAAGCAATTAATACCAAAATCCTCAATTATAGAACTTTTAATTGAATTATCAAAAGGCAAAACCCCAAACTTAGAAAAATACAAATCTCTTCCAGATAAAGAAGTAGAAAAGATAATAGAAAAGATAATTGCAGAAAATAAAGATGCACCATTCAATGCCTTAATGGGGATAGCAATGTCTAAACTTAAAAATAAAATAGATGGTAAAAAAATAGCAGAGATAATAAAAAAATTCCAATGAAAACAAAGAGAATATTAATAACAATAATTATAATTCTACTACTTATTCATTTTTCAAGACAAATAAACGACTACGCTGTGGAGTTCATGGCAAATCAGCAGGAAAAAGATGAAAACGGATTAATCATCGGAGCTTATCCATACAAAATGGACAGAAACCCAGATACAACAATTTTACTAGTGCATGGTTTTACTTCATCTCCAAAAGATTTCAAAGACATGGCATATTATTTATCTGAAAAAAACATTTCTGTTAATGCAATTTTACTCCCCGGTCATGGGACTACTCCAAAAGATCTAAAAAATATAAAATATCAATCCTGGACTTCAAAATTAAATAATGAAATAGAAAAAATAAATTCAAAAAATAAATTCGTTTTAGGTTATTCTCTAGGAGGAACTTTAGCATTAGATTTAGCAGAAGATGAAGAATTGAACGGAATTATAACAATTAATGCTCCAATTTTTCTGGAAAAAAGTAGATACCTTCCTTTTGTTCCATTACTAAAGACGGTAGAAACCTATCACGTCGCACCCCCAGAATCAATTATAGTTGCAATAAATAAAGACAGGATTACTTACGGCGCTTTCCCGTTAAGTGCAATCTCAGAGTTATTAAATTTAGTAGAACAATTAAATCCAAATAGTGTAACAGAGCCTGCCTTAATAATTCAAACAAAAAATGATACAATAGTTAATCCAGAATCAGCTAATTATATCTACAACCATATCTCTTCAAAAGATAAAGAATTAATTTGGTTAACAGAATCTACCCATGAAAATCCCCATAAGCAGGAGCAAGAAGAAATCTTCGAAGAAATCTATAAATTTATACAAAAGAATTCTAAACTCTTATAGTTCTTTCATTATATATTGAAATAGCTAAAAACAAACTTAAAATAAGTGCTATTGTAAAACCAAGTATAGAAAAAAACTTACTCCCAGTCATATTTAATGTTAAACTGCTAGCCACAACTAAAGCAGCTATTAAAACACTTAAAGCAACCCTATTACTCCCTCTATCAATTTCTCTTTCTAAATTATCTAATTCCTTATGTTGAAACTCAACTTTTAACTCTCCTTCTTCTAATTTTTCTAAAATTCTGCTGGTTTGCTTAGGCATTTTAAAAATCAAATCACTATAAGATTTAATACCGCCACCGATTTTTTTCATTAAATAAACAACCCCTTTCCTTTCAATCTCTACCTCTTCAACATATTCGCTTAATTTTCTACTTAGATTAAAACCAGGATAAAGACCTTGACCAACCCCTTCTATTGTTATTATTGCTTTTCCCAATAATACTAAATCTTTTGGAATTTTAAAGCTGTATTTAGAAGCTATATCTAAAAACTCTTCAAATAACTTAGGAACGTTAACTTCCTGAATACTAGTCCCTGCATACTCCTCAAGCATATTATTTAATTCGTGTTTTAATCCTTCTTTATCTCCATCTTCAATCATTCCAAGCGCTAGAAATCCATCTAAAACCCCCTCTAAATCCCTTCTAACTAACTTCATCATAATATTTGTTAGTTTTTCCCTATGTTCATCACTTAACTTGCCAACAATACCATAATCAAGTAATGCAACAACATTATTTTCTAGAACAAAAACATTAGCAGGATGGGGATCAGCATGGAAAAATCCAAATTCAAAAACTTGTTTTAAAAAACAATCAGCTAAATTAGCTGCAACTATTTCCTCTGTACATCCTTTTTCTTTTAATCCATCTTTATCATCAACATTCACTCCTTTAATATGCCCCATTGTTAAAACAGTAGATGTAGTAAAATCATGGTAAATCTTTGGAATCTTTACAGTCTCATCCCCTGTAAAATTACTATAAAATCTATCAATATTTCTACCCTCTTTTAAATAATCTAATTCCTCTTTAGTATATCTTTCAAATTCTTTTACAACTTCTCTTAAATTATAATTCTTTAAAGCTTCAATATGTTTTTTAGCCAAATCTGCTAAATAATATAATATGTCAATATCCGCTTCTATTACTGGTTTTATTTTAGGTCTTTGAACCTTAACAACAACCGCCTCACCATTTAACAGTCTAGCTTTATGAACTTGCCCAATACTGGCGCTTGCGATAGGTTCTTCATTAAAAACACTAAAAACTTCAGTTAATTTTAATTTCAACTCAGTCTCAACGATTTTTTTAACTTCTTTGAAAGGAATCTCACTCACATCATCCTGTAATTTACTAAATTCTTTGCAATAACTTTCTGGGATTAAATCCGGCCTTAAACTTAAGAACTGTCCAATCTTAACAAACGTAGGCCCCAGCTCATCCATCGCTCTCCTTAAATTCTCAGCTACATTTTTAGGTTCACTTAGTTTATTCTTTTTCTCTTTAGCGCTTAAAAAGAGATGATGCTTTAACTTCATCTTATGAACATAATATCCTAATCCTTGTTTAAAAAGTACTCCAGAAATCTCTTTTATCCTCTTAAAATCCCTAAAAGCGGTTTTAAAGTCCATATTAATATTTTAGAATACAATAGGATATAAATAATTTTCTTAATCCAAAAGAATTTAAAGAAAAAGATTCCATTAAAATATATACAAAATGCCTAAAAAATCAACAAAAAAGAAAAAAACAACAAAAAAAAAGAGCGTGAAAAGACCAAAAGGAAAGTGGGGACGCTCTTATGGATATTGAAACAAACATATCGATATTAACAACACTAATAGCACTTTTTTCAGCAGTTCTCCTTTATAAAACAATAAAATCTAATCAGGACTTAAATAAAAAAATACTTTTTAGTAATATAACTAAAGAAGAAAGAGAACTAAGGCTCAAACTTGAAAAATATAGGGAAAGAATAGATAATAAAAAATTAACAAAACATGAAAGAGAAATAGCTGCTCTGAATTATGATACAATGCTGTTTAATTATTATGAATATTTAGCAATTTCTTTATATAAAGGACTAGTTAACGAAAGCGAAACAAAATTATACTTCAAAGAGCTTTTAATAAGCGTTAAGGATTATTTTGACAGTAGTATCTTATTCGAAGAAAATTATGCCCAAAAAAAGGAATATAAAGCACTCCAATGGTTGTTTAAAAGATGGAAAATAGAATATTAATCCAAAACATTTAATAACTATAATGCATTTTTTAAAATTATGGTAGTAAAACTAGATCTAAGGCACATTAACAAAGAACTGCAACTTTTTGATAAAAGAAGAGACATTATGTTGCAAAAATCTCATGAAGCGATTAGATTCTCAAAAAGAGTTATCTACGCTGTTCATAGAAATGACAAACAAGCAGAAATTCTAGCAAAACAAATGAATCAAAAAATAAGAGATATGAGAACAAGAGGAGAATTACAATTTTTACCTGTATACAAAGTAGCAATGCAAGAATATGTAGAAGCTATTGTATTATATGAATTCATTAAACATGATAAAGTTCCAACTCAAAAAGAATTGTTTGTTTCCGCCCCCGATTATTTAGCAGGATTATGTGATTTAACAGGTGAACTAATGAGAAAAGCAAACTATCTAGCAATTAACAACAAAACCTCAGAAGTAATAAGAATGAAAGATTTAGTAGATAAAATATACGAACAATTATTATTACTAGATATAAGAGACCAGGAACTAAGAAGGAAATTTGATTCAGTTAAATACAATTTACAAAAAGTAGAAGACTTAGTTCTAAGAATCCAATCCAGAAGATCTAGATAAATATTCTTTTTTAAATTCTTTGAATCTTTTTTCTTTAATAGCTTCTTTAATTTCTTTAATTAAATTCTGAATAAAATAAATATTATGTAAACTTACTAGCCTCATCCAATTATATTCATTTATTTTTATTAAATAATTAATATAAGCTCTCGAATAGTTTTTACAAATATCACATTTACAATCTTTTTCAATAGGATTAAAATCTTCTTTATAAATTCCCTTTTCTAATCTTATTTCTCCTTTTTTAGTAAAAGCGACAGCGTGTCTTGCATGTCTAGTAACATAACATGAATCAAAACAATCGATTCCTTTTTCTATATTTTCAAAAATTTCAGGAATGCTTCCAACACCCATTAAATATCTCGGTTTTTCTTTAGGTAATTTCTTAACAACATTATCAATTACTTTTTTTAATTCCTCTTTATTCTCCCCAATAGCTAATCCACCGATAGCATAACCATCAAAGTCCAAACTTTTCATTAACTCGCAGCTTTTCTCTCTTAATTCTTTACTTAATCCCCCTTGAATAATCCCAAATAATTTTTGCTTAGAATCCGCATGGCTTTCTTTACACCTCTTACCCCATTCATAAGTTATTTTTACGCTTTTTTTTATTTTTTCCAAACTGTCTCCATGTCTTGGCATGTAATCCAGACACATCGCCACATCCGACCTTAATCTCTCTTGTATATCCATATTTTTCTCAGGATACATATCTATAATTTTTTTAGTATAGGGGTCTCTAAATCTGCATTTTTTCTCATTAATATCTACTAAAAATTTATCACTAATCATCTGAAAACCGCCGGAATCAGTAAAAATTACTTTATCAAAACCCATCAATCCATGTACTCCTTTAAATTTTTTAATTAATTCTAACCCGGGTCTTAAATATAATAATAAAGCATTTGAAATAATAGCCTCAACATTAAGTGGTTTTAGCTCCTTAGGTTCTATTAATTTAACACTTAGTTTAGTAGCTACAGGCATAAAAAAAGGAGTTTCTATCCTCCCGTGCCTAGTTTCAAAACTACCAATTCTAGCCTCTCCATCACTATATTTTACTTCAAACATACTATTCTATAAAACAAAAACTTTTATAAAACTCTCTCTATATTGATTATGCATATGTTATCAACATCGATGAGAACCCATTGTTGCGGAGAATTAACAGAGAAAGATATAGGTAAAAAGGTAAAACTCTGCGGGTTTTGTCAATCCCAAAGAGACCATGGAGGCTTAATTTTTATTGATTTAAGAGATAGATATGGCATAACTCAAATAGTCTTTGATCCAAAAAAAAAGGATTTATTCAAAGAAGCAGAATTACTAAAGAGGGAATATGTAATTCAAATAGAAGGTAAGGTCTCTGCCAGACCAAAAAATATGGAAAATCCTGATTTAAAAACAGGTAAAATAGAGGTTTTTATAGATAAATTAAATATTCTTTCTAAATCAAAAACACCACCTATAGAAATAGATGATAGAATCGTAGCTAATGAAGATCTTAGACTAAAATACCGTTATTTAGACTTAAGAAGACCAATAATGCAGCATAATTTAGAGTTTAGACAAAAAATAATGCAATTAACTAGAGAGTATATGGAAAAAAATCATTTTTTAGAAGTCCAAACTCCAATGTTCGTAAAACCAACACCAGAGGGTGCTCGAGATTATGTGGTACCTTCTAGAGTTAACCCAGGAAAATTTTATGCATTGCCTCAGTCACCTCAATTATACAAACAAATTTTGATGATAGCGGGAATTGATCGTTATTTCCAATTACCTGCAATTTGCATGAGGGATGAAGATTTAAGGACGGACAGACAACCAGAGCACACCCAATTAGATTTTGAAATGGGTTTTGTTAATGAACAAGACATAATGGATATGATTGAAGGATTAATGAAACACATAGTAAAAAAAATAACAAAAAAAGAAATTAAAGAAAAATTCCAAAAATTAACTTATGAAGAAGCTTTATCTAAATATGGAACAGATAAGCCAGATTTAAGATATAGTTTAGAATTACAAGAGGTAACCCCTATAATGAAAGACTCTGAATTTAAAGTATTCCATAATGTAATAGAAAATAAAGGGATAATAAAAATGCTTCCTATCGAAGCAGACTTTACAAGAAAAGACTTAGAAGAATTTACAGATATTTCAACCAGAGAAGGAGCAAAAGGTCTTGCTTATGTTAAAGTAACTGGAAATAAATTAGAAGGCAATATTGCTAAGTTTTTCCCAGGAAAAGTCCATAAAGAATTACTGGAAAAATCCAAAATAAAAAAAGGTTATTTATTTTTTGTAGCAGACAATTTTAATATTTGCAACCATGTTCTAGATATTTTAAGACAAGAAATCGCAAAAAGATTAAAATTAGTAAAAGAAAATGAATTAAAATTTGCATGGATAACTGATTTCCCCCTATTTGAATGGAATGAAGATGAACAAAAATGGGATGCAATGCACCATATTTTCTCCTCACCAAAACCAGAATGTACCCAATATTTAGAAAAAGATCCAAGTAAAGTCTTAGGAAATTTATTTGACTTAGTATTAAATGGTACAGAACTTGGCTCAGGTTCAATACGTATTTCAAACCCAGAGTTACAGGAAAGGGTCATGAAAGTAATTAACTTAGAAAAAGAAGAAGTTATGAAAAAATTCGGATTCTTATTAAAAGCTTATGAATATGGTAGCAACGGTCCTCATGGAGGAATGGGCATAGGCTTTGACAGATTAGTAGCTATGTTATTAGGAACAACAGATATCAGGGAGGTTATTGCATTCCCAAAAAACAAAGCAGCTCAAAACCCAATGGATGATTCCCCCACAGAGATTGAACCAAATCAATTATCTGATCTTCATATTAAGTTAGACATAGTAAAGAAAAAATAAGACGTTTTCGTGAACGTTTTCCAAAAGGTTCAAATGAAAATAGATAAAGACTTAATAAAAAAAATCGCAACTAACGCAAGATTAAATCTAACAGAGTCAGAAGTAAATGAATTCCTACCACAATTAAAAGAAATTTTAGCTGCTTTTGAAGAAATCCAAAAAGCTCCGACAAAAAACATAGAGCCTTCTTTTCAACCGTTAGAAATAAAAAACATAACCAGAGAAGATAAAGTAGGAACTTGTTTATCTCAAGAAGAAGTTCTAAAAAATACTAAACATAAAAGCAATGGTTATTTTAAAGGACCAAAAGCACTATGATAATACAACACTATCTAAAGGATGTTAAGAAAGGAAATATTTCAATAAAGAAAACAGTCAAATCTATTTTAAGGGAAGCCAAAACATTAAACCGAAAATATAATTGTTTTAATGTTATTTCAGAAGACCTTGCTTTAGAATTATCTGAAGCTCAGGAACGCAACTCAAAAGGACGTTTAGCAGGATTACCTATTTCAATAAAGGATTGCATATGTGTAAAAAACGTAGAATCAAGAGCAGGCTCCTTAATTTTAAAAGATTACAAACCGCCGTTTAACGCAACCATAATCCAGAAATTAATTGATGAAGGCGCGATTATCATAGGCAAGACCTCTCAAGATGAATTTGGTTTTGGAGGATTTTCAACAAACACAGATAATATTCCAAAAAATCCTTTTGATTTAGATACCTCATGCGGAGGAAGTTCAGGAGGTTCAGCTTGTTTTACTCAATTAACTAAAAATCCTCATGCTTCAATCTCAGAATCCACAGGGGGTTCTATAGCAAATCCATCTTCTTTTTGTGGAGTTGCAAGTTTAACTCCTACTTACGGATTAGTTTCTAGATACGGATTAATAGATTACGCAAATTCTTTAGACAAAATTGGTGTAATGACAAAAACAACCCAGGAAATAAATCCAATACTAGACATAATAGCAGGTAAAGATGAAAAAGACTCAACTTCCTTATCAATAAAAAGAAACTCGGATAACAAAGTAAAAAAAATAGCAATAATAAAAGAAGCATTTGAGATAGAAAATAAAGAGATTAAAGATTTAATCTTATCCAATATAAAAGACTATGATGTTATCTCGCTTCCATTAAATAAAAAATACTCAATTCCAACTTATTACATAATTGCAATGTCAGAAGCATCTACTAATCTAGCGAAATACTGTGGATTAAGATACGGAGCCACTTTACCATTAAAAGGAAACTTTGATACTTTCTTCTCAAAAGTAAGAAGCGAGTATTTCCAAAAAGAAAGCAAGAGAAGAATAATCCTAGGAACATTTGCTAGAATGTCTGGATTTAGAGACGCATATTACTTAAAAGCTATGAAAGTAAGAACTTTATTAATTAATGAATATAAAAAAGCCTTCAAAAAGTACGACATTTTAATTAGCCCAACAATGCCAATCCTCCCCCCAAAATTTTCAGAAATAAATAAATTAACCCCATTACAAAATTACCAAATGGATGCTCTAACAGTAGGTCCAAATTTAGCTGGCCTACCCCACACATCAGTTCCCACAGGATTTATAGGAAAATTTCCAGTAGGAACTATGTTGATATCAAATCATCTAGACGAAGAAAAATTACTAAACTTCGGTGAGCAAATTGAAAATAGGGATTGAAATCCTCAACTCATCCGACAGACCCGCGCAGAATTTATAAAGAATATCGTCTTATCATTAAAGATGGAATCAATAAAAGCAAAAATACTAAAGAATCCGAAAATAACTTTAAATTTTAAAGAGTTTAATATCCTGCTCAACCATATTCTAAATAAAAATACAGATACAAAAATTAAACAAAATATGTATAACTTATATAAAAAATTAGATGGTAAAAAGAAATCTGGCATAAATAAAAGTTTTTTATTAGATTTATTAAAAGATAATTATAAACAAAAAAAAGATTTAGAAAAAGAATTTGATATCCCAATATCCACAAGAATATTATGGGAAAAAGAACTGCCTTGCTTTTTATTCAAAAAGCATTATAATTTTTTTAAAGAATTTACAAGATTAGATAATAAATTAAATAATAGAATCCAATTATACAATTTCTTAATAAAATACATTGGAATAAAAGAAAACAAAACAATAAAAGAAATATTCAAAAATTTGCCAAATAGAGAAATAAAACTAGTAAAAGACTTTTTAATCTTAAAAGAACTAAAGGATTTTAAAATAAACAATAGATATATAGTCTATCTTTGCAACAGAGTAGAATCCGATCCAAGCAGATGGAAAAATAATTCTCCACAAATTGTTAAAGATTTAATCTTAATATCTCAAAACAAACCAATTCAAAAAGCACATAAAACAAAGTATTCTTACAAATTAAGGATTAAAAAATTAAATAGAAATTTAGAAAAAATTGACAAAATAATTAGGAATTTAGAAAATCGATTAGGTAAAGTTATAATTGACAAAATAATCAAGTTACATAACAAAGGAAACACAAAAGAGTTTCTAAGGCTATTAAATGAATATAATAAGAAAAAAATAGTATCCTTTAGTAAAAAATTTAATAGATATAATCTTAATGATTGGCAAAAAGGAAAGCTTCCAGATGCTATCAGAACATTAAAAAAAATACATGAACTTAATCTACACAAGATAAACAAAGAAACAATTGCAAGATTACTTGGATGGGGATTTGGAGATGGAGGAATAAATAAAAGATTTGGAGCCTATTTTTTTTGTGGAAAAAAAGAAGATTTAGAGAAAATAAAAATATTTCTAAAAAAAGAATTACCAAAAATCAATATAATAATAAAAAACAATAATGGAAGAGGGGAAATAACTAAAGCAAAAGATAAAATAACTAGAGAAATTTTTGGAGGGGAATCCTGGATATTATACATAAGAAACGCTGCATTTTGTAGGTTATTACATGCTTTAGGTCTCCCAAGAGGAGAAAAGGTTCTCCAAAAAACAATCATCCCCCTATGGATATTAAAAGCAACAAACAAAATTAAATTAGAATTTTTAGAAGGAATATTAGAATCTGAAAATCAAACACATAGGATAAAATTTATTAAAGAAAAAAACAAAATAGCAATTCCGACAATAAGTTTTGGAATGTGTAAGGAAATGAAATATGAAGAAAATTTAATAGATTTCCTAAATTCAACTAAATGCTTACTAAAAAAACTCAATATAAGGTGTAGTAAAGTAGAAAAAACAAAATTAAGTAGTATCAGAAAAAGAGACGGAAAAATAACTTGTTTCTCAAGATTCCATATTTACACTTCTGCTCTAGATGTCATAAATTTTTCAAAAGTAATTAAATACAAATTTAATAATTCCAAAAAACTAGGTCTAAACATAGCATTAGAAGAAGCCAAAAAAAAGTTAAAAAGATTTAATAAACAAAAAGAAAAGTTTAAAGAAGCTTCTAATTTATTTAACCAAGGAATGAATTATTCACAAATAGCTAGAAGATTAGATGTATCTCATATAACCATAAAAAATTGGGTATTTAAAAAAGAACATCTACCAAGACATTTGAACATAGATTTAGGAGGATTCATAAATGGGTAATCTCCGCTGTGGAATAGAGATACACGTCCAACTTTTAACGAAGTCTAAAATCTTCTGCTCATGTCCTACTTCAGGAAGTGAAGAACCTAACTCTAGAACATGTGAAATTTGTACAGGTTTCCCAGGTTCTAAACCAGTTTTAAATAAAGAAGCACTACACCAAGCAATTAAAGTTGCACTAGCTCTTAATTGTAAAATAGCTAAAACTACATTTTTTTCAAGAAAAAGTTACTTTTACCCGGATCTACCTAAAAGCTTCCAAATAACACAATATGAAGTTCCAATCGGTAGTAAAGGCAAATTCGAAAATATAGGAATCACTAGACTACATTTAGAAGAAGACCCCGGAGCATTAATACATAAAGGAGCAACTTGCTTAATAGATTATAACAGAAGTGGAATTCCATTAATAGAAATAGTTACAGAACCCGATTTTAAGTCTCCAAATGAAGTAAGATTATTTTTAAGAAAATTAATTACAATTTTAAGCTACTTAAATGTTTATTCTAAAAAAAATGAAGCAACTATGAAAGCAGATGCTAATATTTCGACTACAGGAGAGAGGGTAGAAATAAAAAATGTTACTGGTTTAAAAGAAATAGAAAAAGCCTTAGAATATGAAGCTGTAAGACAAGAAAAAGAACCAGCAAAAGTAAAAGAAACTAGAAGGTGGGACTCAGAAAAAGGATCCACAAGCTTAATGAGAACAAAAGAGTCAGAAGAAGATTATGGATTTATCACAGAACCGGATTTACCAAAAATAGAAATAAGCAGAGAATTAGTTTCTTTAATAAAATCAGAAATCCCAGAATTAAGTTTGGATAAAACTTCAAGATTCCAAAAAGACTACAAATTAAAAAAAGAAGACGCAGAAATATTATCTTCAGAAAAAAAATTAGCAGATATTTTTGAAGAGGTAGCTAAAAAAATAAATCCAGACTTAGCAGCTAAATGGTTAGTTAGAGATTTAATAAAAATCTTGCATTATAATAAAACAACCATAGACGAACTCAACCTAGATACGAAGCATGTTACTGAATTATTAGACTTATTCCAGCAAAATAAAATAACAGACAACACAGTTAAAGAAGTTTTAATCCAATTAATAAAAAAACCATTCTCCCCAAGAGAATACATTGAAAAAAATAAGTTATTAATAGTTTCAGAATCTAAAGACTTAGAAAAGATATGCAAGGATGTAATAAAAGAAAATTCTACAGCTGCAGAAGACTATAAAAAAGGAAACGAAAAATCAATACATTTCCTAACTGGCCAAGTTATGAGAAAAACAAAAGGAACTGCAGATCCAAAAATTGTTGAAAAAATATTAAAAAAACTTATAAAATAATAGGATTTATTGATAATAATGCTAAAAAAGAAAGGGCAATGGTTGACAAATTTTGATTGGATTTTGGTGATAATTTTAATATTAATAATTATTTACATAATTACCCAGTTAGGAGTTTTTAAATGAAGGAAAATAAAATCTTTAAATGGATGATGATAGTTTTATTTGTAATACTCGCAATTATTTTAATAATACAATTAATTTTAAAGTTAAGTAAACATAGTCCAACAGACATACAAATATTATATATAGGAATGGCTTCAATTTTATCATACCTTCTAATGATGAGTTATAAATTAGGAACTTTCGTAGGTGAAGTCAAGGAATTTATGAAAACAACAAAAAACAGTTTTAGTAAATTAAAAGAAGAAAAAGATGAATAATTTCCTTAAATAAAATTCAAAATAATCCCCAGCACAAATACAATAATTAAAACAGCCCCAATAATTTTGTTTATCCCTATGCTATACTCAGGTTTTCTTTCAGATTTTTTCTTAGCCATCAACAGCATCAAAACAATTAAACTTCCTTCTACCCCCCCGGCAACTACCCCGCTAGTCTCTAATACTTTAATAAAACTCTTAAAACCAAATAAAAATAGTATCAAAGGAATAAAGCAAGTAATCGCCCAGGAACTAAAGTGACTTAACTTGTAATCATAATCATACATTTCCCTCAGCGCCAAACCTAAAGTCAAAAAGCTGGTTGACATTGAAAAAACAGCAAAAAGATTAGCTAATATTACAACAATAATTCCAAACTCCAAACCAAGTCCAAGAGTTGCAATTTCAGTAACATTTTTACCAAAAACGCCAACAATTACAAAGGCAAAAAATGCATATAAAAGAAGCGGGATTAAACTACCAATAACTATAGCTTTTTTAAATTCTTTTCTATTCCTTCTAAAAATTTCACTCATTTCAGGAACTGCCGCAGCCCCAACAAAAGCAAATAAAATTACTCCATAAGGAACAAAGATTTTAAATAAATTAAAGTCTTTTAGATTATTGATATCCATCTTTCCGGAAAACAAACAAACAAATCCAATTACTAAAATCAAAGTTATAACTAAACTGCTTAATAATAATTCAGACGTTGCAACGCTTTTAATCCCATGATAAATAAGCCCAGCAGCAATAACAAAAAATCCTAAACTAAACCAAAAAGGATTAAGATTAAAGAGAGCACCTAAAGCCTCTCCAACACCGATAATATACGCAAGCAACGCTCCAGTAATACCAAAAAACATGCTAAAAGTCATTATTCTTTTACCTTTTTTCCCCAGATATTTTTCAGCATAACCAGTTAATTGATGTACTCCCTTAGTTCTCAAAACAACTTCACCAATACTTAAATTAATTAAAAGAATAACAATACCAAGTAAAATTATAACAAGCATTCCAGTTAAAAAACCAGCTTTAGCAACAACATAGGGAATTCCTAAGACTCCCGCACCAATAATAGTTCCAACTAATGTAGCAGTAGCTTTATACCCCTCTTTTGAAAACATACATTACATTTAAAAAGTTCTTATTTATATATTTATCTTAAGGGTCTGTAGCTTAACTTGGAGAGAGCATTCGGCTTCGGTTAATAAAAGGAGAAACCGAAAAATCTCGGTTCAAATCCGAGCAGACCCGTTATCCACAGAAACCTTTATAATTAAAAACACTATTTCTAAAATATAGATGGGGAAAAAAGAGATTCTAAAAAAAAGAAATAAAAAAAGAGCAAAAACCTTAGAGCATAAAAGAAAAATAAAAAGTTTTGAGGAAATTATATTTTCTCAGGCATTTTCAATTATCGGAGGTTTAACTGCCGGAACATTATTAGCTATTTATACAGATAGGATATTGCTTATTCCTGGTTTATTTATTCTTTTGCCTGGATTTTTAGAAATGGGAAATGCTATCTCCGGTTCTTTATCTGCAAGAATAAGTTCTAAACTTCATTTAAGAGAGTTAACACATTCAATACTAATAAAGAACATAATAGCTTCGTTTGTACTGATAATTTTAAGCAGCATCTCTTTAGGAGCAATAACTTATTTATTATCAAGATTTATATTTGGAATAGACAATTTAAGATTAATTTTAATTCCTATAGTTGCAGCTGTGATTTCAGGAATTATTTTGCTTCCCCTAACATCTAAAATAACAATAACTCTTTACCATCACCATGAAGACCCAGACAACTTAATTGGAGCTTCATCAACAACATTAGGAGATATAATCAATATCGGTGCAATTTTATTAGCAATAACAATTTTACTATGAAAAAAATAATAGCAACAATAATTAAAGAAAGTCTTAGAATAGTTATACTAGCTTCTTTGCTAAGTTCTATAGGAGGAATTGGCTTAGAATTAATCCAAAAAAAATTAATAGCAATCTTACCTTTATTAATAGTTTTCCCAGCATTGAATAATATGATCGGAAACTTCGGAACTATCATCTCAGCAAATTTTACAACCTTATTATTTACAAAACAATTGCATGCAAAATGGAAGTCTAAAAAATTAAAAGAATTACTCCATCAATTAGCAATAACAGCATTTTTTTCATCTATATTATTGGCAACAATAGCAAATTTAATAGCTTACTACAAAGGTTTTCCATTAACTCTAGATGTATTCCTAAAAGTATTACTAATTGTAACTATATGTGTATCTATCTTAGTTACTTTAATATGTTTAATTTCAATAACCGCAGGATTTTACTATTATCATTTAAATGAGGATCCAGATAATGTTTTAATAGCATTAGCAACATCCATCGCAGATTTGGGCGCTTTAATAATATTTTCAGTTTTAATCTACTTAATCTTCTAACAACAAAATTTATAAAATGCTCAGCATTAGTAACTAATAATGTCAGAAAAAACCCTAGGGATTACTGCAAAAAAATCAGAAGATTTCTCAGAATGGTATACTCAGATAGTTCAAAAGGCTGAATTAGCTGATATAAGATTTGGAATCCAAGGTTTCATAGTCCATAGACCGTGGGCGTTTAAAATTTCAAGAAAAATATATGAATACTTTGAAAAAGAAGTAGAAAAAGATAACCATGAACCCTTCTTATTTCCAATAGCAATAAAAGAAAAAAATCTGAAAAAAGAAGCAGAACATGCGGGGTTTACTCCCGAAGTATTTTGGGTAAATGAAGCGGGGTCAGAAAAATTAGAAGAAAGATTTGCTTTAAGACCCACAGGAGAAGCACAAATATATCCCATGTATTCTCTATGGATAAGAGGAAATAAAGACCTCCCCTTAAAAGGATATCAATCTAGAATAACAGTTTTCAGAAATGAAAAAACTACTAGACCTTTTTTAAGAGGAAGGGAATTCATGTTTTTCGAAACCCACGATGTATTCGCAACCCATAAAGAAGCGATAGCTCAAGTAAAAAAAGACTTAAATATTTGTAAAAAAATAATGACTCAAAAACTAAAAATTCCTTTCTTATTTTTCAAAAGACCAGAATGGGATAAATTTATGGGAGCAGATGAAACTTTTACTCCAGATACACTAATGCCAGACGGAAAAAGAAACCAACTTGCTTCAACTCACGATTTAGGAACAAATTTTGCAAAGGCATTTAATATTAAGTTTTTAGATAAAGATGAAAAAACAAAATATCCTTACCAAACCTGCTTTGGACCAGGAATATGGAGACAAATGGCAGCCTTAATAGCAATTCATGGAGATGATCAGGGTTTGATCCTTCCATTCGAAATAGCACCAATCCAAATAATAATAATCCCAATATTTTCAAAAAGTAATAAAAAAGATTCAGAAAGAATACTAAAAAAATGTGAAGAGATAAAAAAAGAATTAAGTAATTATGAAGTAAAAATAGATAATTCTGATAATACTCCAGGATTTAAATATAATCAATGGGAGTTAAAAGGGGTTCCTTTAAGAATAGAAATCGGACCAAAAGAAGTCAAAGAAAAAAAAGTAACAATAAAAAGAAGGACAGATAGAAAACAAATAAATACAACACTTAAAAGTTTAAAAAAAGAGATACAAAAGCAAGCTTTAGAATTAGATAAGCAAATAAAAGAAAATGCAGAAAAATATTTCAAAGATAAAATAAAAGATGCATCCTCCCTAGAAAAAGTTAAAAAAATAATTAGAAAATATAGGGGATTTATTCGAGTTCCTTTCTGTTCAACAGGAAAGGAAGGTAAAAAATGTGCAGATATTCTGAAAGAAAAAACAGAAGGAGGGGTAGTCTGCGGTAACTTATATCCTAAACCAGAAATCCCAAAAAAAGATGACAAATGTATTATTTGTGATAAAAAGGCAAAACAGATAGTTTATGTAGCTAAGAGTTATTAGAATATAATCTTGGTTTTTTATTAAAGTATACCCAATTTTTAACATTATATATTTCTAAGTCTAAAAGTTTGGCAATTTTATATGCTGAAAATCCTTTTTTCTTTAATTTCAAAGCCCTTTTATATTTTTATACTACTTATTCTATTTCGGAAAAAGCTATTAAAAAATCAACTTCTTAAAATTAACAAGTATTTTTTCTAAGAAACTAACTTTCTTAATTTCTAAAGCAAATCCTTTCTCAATATCTTGACCTTTGTCTTGATGGTAATAAATAAATTTAATATTAACAAAATTATTCCCTTCATTAAAATCCCATGATTTAAATGGTATTTTTAAAGTTTTGAAACCAACAACATTATCATAACTAAAACTTCCAACTTTATCTATTTCTACTATTAATTTATCCACACTCGGAACAACATTAACATCAATTTTTATTTCTCCTTTCTGTCCATATCTAACAGAATCATAATAAATATTTTTCACTTCCAACTCAGACTCATCATAAACTTCAAAGGTTAAATAATCACTTTCAACATGATTCCCGCTAATAGCCCTTACAAACAACATCTCTGTATAATCTTTTAAATCAAAAACAAAACTAACTTTTTTATCTTGATTTATACTTAATTTAACATCCTTACAATCTCTTTTTAAACATAAATTAACATCTATGGGAACGTTTCCTTTGTTTTCTAAACTACAAATGACATTTAATTTTTCATATCTGTAATATACTTTTTTTTCAGAATCACAATCAAAATTCAAATCATATTCTCTTACTTGAGCCTCCTCTACCTCTAGCTCATTCATCACATCGTTAGCTTCTTCAATACTAATAATATCTAATCCTTTAGCAAAATTTAATTCCTTAGCAGCTCTAGAGCCAAAAGAGTCTTTAACAACTATTTCTCCAGTGTACATAATCCCGCTAGATAAATCCTCAGTAACGTTAACCAACCAATACAATTTTTTCTCTTGCAACGGTTTTAATAAAATCGCCTTTGTATTATCTCCGACTAAATCAGGAGCAACATTAACATAAACCAAACTACTAATATAAAATGGCTGTAAGTTCTTAACAGTTATTTCAATAGGAACATAGCTTCCCTCCCCCACATTGTTTTTAAGCAATTTTAACTCCAAACTTAACAATGGATCAAATTTCTCTCCCTTCTCTTTTAATTCTGCAGTTGCTTCAAATTTTTTGCTGTCTATCCCAACTTTTATAGCTCTCCAATTATATTCAACACTAGGTTCATTAGCATCAAATCCTTCCATCATTTTAATATGACTCGGATCAATCCATCCATATTGACCAAAAGTAACATCAAAAGGCAGCCACCCATATCCAGGAAAATAAACTTCCGCCCATGCATGGGGACTCCACATAGAATTTTCTCCATTGTAAGCTAATCCGCTAATATATTTCACAGGTATTTTTAAACTTCTTAAAAAACTAATAAACAAATTAGTAATCTC
>JAHJRB010000083.1 GCA_018831025.1 Nanobdellota archaeon
CTAAATCTTATCCGACACATCCGACAAGGGTGCGTAAGATATTTATAATTTACTTATTGTAATAATAGTATGATTAAAGATTTTGATGTTTTTAAGAATAAAAAATTATTTGAGAAAGAAAAGAGAATTATTCCTAAGAAAAGATGGGATATTACTGATTCTAAATACGGGTTTAAAAGTATTGAGTTAAAAGACTTAAAAAAAGAGTTTTATGGGGCTAGCCCCCCTACTGTGTTTGTAGGTTCTAAGTTAACTTATCCTAATGTGAATATTGGGGTGATGAGTGTTCCTGACTTAAAAGAAAATGCAAAAATCTATGATTCTCCTAACTATTGGAGTGAAAATGAAATAAAGTCTGAACAGATAATAAATTTTAGACAAAGTTTAATCAATTCAAGATTTAGAGCTAGGATTTTTGATGTTAGACAAAGTAATAAAATGATAGAGATTATGAAGGAAATAGGGATGGCTACTATCCAATCGGATATAGAAGTTAAATTAAATAAAAAACCAAAACCAAGATTGAATTTAGATTCTCATTTGTTACCTATGGGACCATCAGCAGAACTGAAAAATATAAAAATAGTTTCAAATTCAAAAATACCTGGTTTTGTAGATAAAGTCTATAGTGATACTGATTTAAAATCTGTTGATGCTTTGAAATATTTATATGGGAAGGGGCTTGATGAACATTCTTTATCTCAGATTTTGTCTATTGGTGTTACTGGATTGAAGAAAAATAGAATATTAGTTCCTACTAGGAATTCTATAACTGCTGTTGATGATTCGATTGGGAAATTTTTGTTAAGTAAAATTAGAGATTATAAAATGATGAATGATTATTGTTTGTATTTTGGAGGCCATTTAGGGAATTATTATTTAATTTTATTTTTTCCAGAATTGTTTTCTTATGAATTATTTGAAATGGTTCTACCGGGAGGAGAAGTAATGACAGATTATGAAACCTATAAAGGAAGAAAAAATTATGCTGAAGAAACTGCAGGGGGATATTATGCAGCAAGACTCCCTATCTTACAATTTTTAGATAAAATAAAAAGACAAGGTTCTGTTTTAGTTTTGAGATTTGTTTTGCCTGAATATGATATTCCGTTGGGTGTTTGGGTTTGCAGAAATAGCGTAAAGAAATCTTTAGACTCTAAACCAATTTATTTTAAAACTGATAACGAGATGTTAGAATATGCAAAAGAAATGATAATTAATAATTTTAGGTTTAATATAAATAGCATACTTAATATGAGTAAAATATTGCAGATTATTAAAACGCAGATGAAGTTAAATAAGTGGTTTTAGATTAGGAGAATATTTTCAACCCTAAGAACCTATTTGATAGCATATTATCTGTTGCTAATAATATTGATATTATTCCAGTTAATTTTATACTTTCTTGTGTAAAAAGTTCTAGTGTTTCTAATAATTGAGTTAACTCATTAAAAATTATTATGACAACTAGTAAGAAAAGAATTGCTTCTACATATAACTTGATAGTATTATCTAAGATAACTTTCATATTATTTGAAACAGCTTTAGAAGAATAAATATTATTATTAAATAGATTATTATCCTTACTATTTTATCTACATCTGACATTTCTTTCGGCATAGTTAACTGCAACCATTCAGTGTATTTAAATTATTCTGTAAATCCTAACAATACAAACAATAAGCCTATTAAGATTACAACCAAGCCAAAAGAGCCTTTGATTATAGTCCATAAAGCAAGTAAATTGCCTGGCCATGCTATATAGGTATAGGCTCCTACTAAAATGACTAATAGTCCTATTATTATTTTTAGATATTTATCCATTTTATATAAATTAGCTTATAAAATGTTTATAAATATTGTTGTGATTGAACAAAAATATTAGAGAATTTAGTTCTGAAAAAGTTTATATAATATATTGTAATTTATAATGATTAGAATGATTATAATGGGGTTGAGCAATTCTAAGAATTTGGCTAAAGATATTGCTAGAAAATTGAACGTGGATTATAGTGATGTAGTGTTTAAGACTAGTTTAGATGGAGAAATGCATCTAAAATTTGAAAAAGATATCAAAGGAAAAAGGGTTTTTCTAGTCCAGAGTTTTTATCCTAATCAAAATAATGCATTATTAGAGTTGCTTTTTGCAGCTAACCTTAGTAAGGATTTAAATGCTAAAGAGACAATTTTAATTGCACCTTATTTGCCTTATTTGAGAGAAGATTCTAGGAAGGAAAAATTTGAATGTATTAGCAGCAATATTTTTTGTAATATTTTGAATAATAATGTTGATGGGATTATAAGTGTTGACCCACATTTAATTGACTTGAAAAAATATTTTGATATACCTATACATAGTTTAAGCACTATTGATTTATTGAAAGATTATATTAATAAAAATTATCAAAAAGGTGTTGTGATTGTTGGACCTGATGAGAATTCTAGAAATTTAGTTGGAGAATTGGGAAAGAGGTTTGTGATTATGAAGAAAAAAAGAAAAGGTGAACTTAATGTTAAATTTGAAGACGGTTATGATTTAAGTGGCAGGAAGGTTTTATTAGTTGATGATATGATTATAACAGGAACTACTATGAAAAAATGCATAGAACATTTAGGGTTGGAAAAAAATGCGGATTGTATTACTGTGCATGCGGTTATGACAAAAGATGCATTAAAAGAATTAAAAGAATGTGCAAATAATGTGATAAGTTGCAATACCATAACTAATGAAACAAATAAAATAGATATAAGTGGGTTAATAGCTAGAAAAATAAAAGATGAATGGGAATCATGAAGAACATATCTTTAAGTATGTTCTAGACAAAAAAGAACTGAATGAATTGTATGTTAGTATTGTATTAAGAACCCTTGCTTTTAGTATGATTGGTATTTTTGTTCCGCTATTTTTGTTCAAAGAACTTAGTTATAGTTTAAATGCAGTTATATGTTTCTTTATTGTTTACGCTTTGAGTTTTATGTTATTTACACCACTTGGAGCTTGGCTTGTTAGTAAAATTGGATTTAAACATACTATTTTAACGAGTAAACCAATTTACATTTTATTTTTTGGGTTGTTGTATTTATTAGAAACAAATCCTAAACTATTTTTTATTGTTCCTGCTGTTAATGGATTAGCAGATGGACTTTATTGGATTGCTTTTCATGTTGATTTTTCTATGTTTAGTCAAAAAAATAAAAGAGGAAGTCAAGTTGGAAGATGGTATAGCTTTTCTTTATTAGCAGGATTGGTTGGACCAATGATAGGGGGAATTATTCTAACATTTAGTGGTTTTAATATTTTGTTTGTAATCGTTTCTATTTTATTAATGGGGAGTACTGTTCCGCTGTTTTTTACTAAAGATGTTATAAGAAAATATGAACTTTCCTGGAATTTTTTAAAAGCAGGAAGTTTGAGAGATTTAGTATCATTTACTGCAGTTGGTGCAAAGGGTATGGTAGGTATGGTTTTTTGGCCGATTTTTATCTTTGCAATTCTTAAGATGTACGTTACGATGGGTAGTTTGTTTACATTATTAGGAGTGATTAGTTTAATTGTTACTTTCATGGTTAGTAAGTTTACAGATGTTTTTAATAAAAGAAAAATAATAAAATGGTTTAGTATTCTACAAGGACTTATATGGATTGTAAAGATTTTTGTAAAGACTAAGTTGGAATTAGTAGGAGTGGCTATCTTTTCAAATGTTACAGGGATTGGTGCGGATCTGCCTTATACAGCTTTAACTTACAATAAAGCTAGGGGAAGAATTGATTATCTTGTTTTTAGAGAATTTGGGCTTACTATTGGAAGAGTTCTTGTATTAGTATTGGTTCTATTGAGTGGAAGTTTAGTTAGTTCATTCTTATATGCGGCTTTAGCAAGTTTGGGCTATATTTTGCTATA
>JAHJRB010000084.1 GCA_018831025.1 Nanobdellota archaeon
GTACCCGTTTAGCTAATCGCCCACTATAAAAAAGTGAAATTTAATATTTATAGAGGATAAAAAGTGTCACTAAGCCATTTTTGGCTATTTTTCATGAAAATCACGTTTATCGTCGATAAATCAAAAAACAGCTAAACGGTTACTTATATAGCAAAACTTTAAATATCATTACTCAATTCTAAAAAAATATGACAATATTTGTGTGCAAAAAATGTGGTGGTACTTCCCCAATAATGAGAGTTTGTTGTGATGAAGAAGATATGATTGAAGTAACAGAATAAATCTTTTTTGACTCCAACTAAAAGCTTTAATAGTTTTCTATATTTTTTTTAATCATGAACAATATAGACATAATAATCCAAACACTTACAAATTATTTTAAAAACTTCGAAACTCCAACAGTTCGCTCAACTTCAATCGCAACAAAAGATCCTTTCAAGATTTTAATATCTTGTCTATTATCTTTAAGAACTCAAGACAAAAACACAGAGAAGGCATCTAGGCAATTATTTGAAGTAGCATCTACACCATCAGAAATTTTAAAGTTGCCAATAAAAAAACTGGAAACCTTAATATTTTCCTCAGGCCATTATAAGAAAAAAGCAAGAACATTAAAACATGTTTCAAAAATTATCTTAAAAGATTTTAATGGAACAGTTCCAAGCACAGAAGAAGAATTATTAAACATAAAAGGCATCGGAAGAAAAACCGCAAACATAGTTTTAGCTTTCGCTTATAATAAAAAGGTAATCCCGATTGACACACATTGTCACCGTTTACCTAACAGATTAAGCTGGGTAAAAACAAAAACACCAGAACAAACAGAGTTTGAGTTAATGAAAATTCTCCCAAAAAAATATTGGAAAGAATTTAACACATTATTCATAAAATTCGGAAAAAATATTTGTTTACCTATTTCTCCATTATGTTCAAAATGTCCAATAAACAACTATTGCAAAAAAGTAGACGTAATTAAAAGCAGATAATCTTTAATCTTTTTTTTCTTCATCAAATTTTTCTTTAGCTTTAGCTTCTTTGTGATAAACACTATGACTTGCTATCTTATCAAATAATGCAATAGCCATTGAAATAACATCGCTTTGAAAATCTTTAAGCTCTTTTTCCTTTAAAATATCTTTAGCTTTGTCTATACATTCCTTCATTAAGTCATAATTTTCATTTTTAGACTTTAGTTCAATTTCTTTTTCCTCATCTTCTGTTAAGTAAACTTCTTCCCAACTAGGATAAGTACTTCCTTTCAATGTCTTTGGAAATGATTTGCTAAATGTCATTTTATCCCAAGTAAACTTCACTAACTCCTTCTCCATCGTGTAATTTTTGTACCACTTTAGCAAACAAAGGTGTTACTGAAACTTCTTCAATAAAGGGATTTCTTTCATAAAAATTTACAGGGTGAGTTATAGTATCAGAACAGTAAGCCCCTTCTAGAATTCCATTATCATGAGCTTCTCTCATTCTTTCTTCTGCAGGACCACTAAAGATTCCATGGGTAAAAAGACCATAAACCTCACTAGCTCCTTCATTAATAGCTCCTTCAGTAGTTCTTACAAAACTCCCGGCAGTATCATTCATATCATCCACAACAAAAACTCTTTTTCCCTTAACAGCCCCCACTATATTAACTTTATCTACATCTTTCCCAACATTAGGATCATAATGTTTTACCTTATCCCCTATTGCAACACTTCCTCCAGTTTTTTTAGAATAATGTCTGACAATTCTAGCTCCTCCAGCATCTGTAGAACAAAAAACAGATTTTCTTAATTCATCCTCCCCAAAAGTTCCCCTTAGTTTTCTTAAAAATAATTGTGACGCATGAAGGGGTTCAACATTAATATCATAAAATCCAATAATTTGGTCTGAATGTAGGTCCATAGTGACTACCCTATCTGCTCCAGAAACTTCCAAAAATTTTGCTATTAATTTTGCACTAAATGGTTCTCCCCTTTCCCACACTTTATCTTGTCTGGAATATGGCAACATAGGAACAACCGCTGTAATTCTTCCAGCACTTGCATGTTCCATTCCATCAACAAATCTGCATAATTGCATAAAATTATCATCTACAGAATACCCCAATTCAGGGTCACGAGCGCAAGATTGGACAACATAAACATCTGCTTCCCTAACACTTTCCTCAAGACCGTGTTGTTTATTCTCCCCACACTCAAATTCTTTAAATTGGTATTGAGATAACCCATCATCTAAACAACCCATAGAAGCTAATTCTCTTGCAACTCTCTCGCCAAATCTTCTTCCACTTCTACAAGCAAATACCTTAAGTTCATCTCTTGGCATATACTAAGAATAAAAAATTATTACTTTAAAAGAATTTATATTCAAGAAAAGTTATATTAATAGTTCCTAGGAAGGTTGTTACCATAAGCTTCTTCACCGGTTTTTCTCCCAAATATTATTGCTTCTGCCCGATCTTCACTAACTCCTCCAGGGGAAATATTAACAGCCCCTTCAATAGTTCTTAACTTATTTTCTAATGTACTTCTACAAAGAACCTTAACAAAATCAGTTTCACCATCTCTGCTCACTTGAAATACACTATATTTTTCTTCTGTCATTTTAAAAAAAGAAATTTAAAGGATTTCTTTAATCCTTCCAATGTAGTCTGCAATTTTATTCCCTTGTTCTGTCAAATTGATTAGTTTTATTCTTCCTTGTTTCTCAAAATTAACAAGTTTTGCTCTTTCCATCTCTTGTAGTATCTTTACAGTATGCGAGTACGTACAATCTACTTCTTTAGCTAGTACGCTTCCATATCTGTTTCTAACACTTTGTTTCAAAGCTACTAAAATCATAGCCGGCTTCCTTCTAAAAAACACTTCAAAAATATCTTTTTTACTCATCGTTAAATCCCCCTATACACCTCTTCATTAGTATTTCTACAAAGCTTATGTTTTGATATATATTTATATACTTATCGGTGAAAAACATGCTTTCTTAATACCTTTAATTAAAACAATTCCTTTAAAACATTATCTATTTCAACCAATAAATTTAAATAAATACATACTTAAAATCCTTTTATGTTAGATATAAAGTTAATAAGGGAACATCCTGAAATAGTCAAGCATAGTTTAGAGCGCAGAAAAGACGCAGAAAAAATTTCTTGGTTAATGAAATTAATAAAATTAGATAAGCGTTATCTTAAGTTAAAACAAAACGTGGAAGAACTTAGAAGGCAAAGAAATATAGTTTCAGATGAGATAAATCAATTGCAAAAACAAAAAAAAAACATTAAAGAAAAAATAAAAGAGATAAAAGAGATTCCAAAATTAATAAAAGAAACTGAAGAAAAATTACAAAAAACAAAACAGGAAATAGATTTCTATATGATGCGTTTGCCAAATATCTTACACAAATCAGTTCCTTATGGAAAAGATGATTCTGAAAACGTTGAAATAAAAAAATGGGGGAAAATTCCAAAATTTGATTTCGAATTAAAGCCTCATGGAGAATTAATAGAAAATTTAGAAATAGGAAACTTCGATAAGGCAGCAGAGGTTTCAGGAGCAGGATTCCATTACATGACAGGCCCTTTAGCTCATCTTAATTTAGCTTTAATGCAGTTTGCAGTAGACTCCTTAGTAAAAAAAGGTTTTAAATTATTTATTCCGCCTTTAATGTTAAATAAGCATGCGTATGAGGGAGTTACAGATTTAGCAGATTTTGAAAATGTAATGTATAAAATTGAAGATGAAGATCTTTATATGATTGCAACTTCAGAACACCCAATCGCAGCTTACTTAATGAATGAAGTAATTCAAGAAAACAAACTCCCTCTAAAAATTGTGGGATTATCTCCTTGTTTTAGAAAAGAGATAGGATCTAGGGGTATAGATACAAAAGGATTATTTAGAACCCATCAATTTTGGAAGGTAGAACAGTTTATTTTTTGCAAACCAGAAGATTCCTGGAAATATCATGAAGAGCTCCAAAGAAACTCAGAAGAATTATATGAAAAAATAGGAATACCCTACAGGGTTGTTAATATCTGCACAGGCGACATCGGAATTATAGCAGCGAAAAAATATGATATAGAAGCTTATTTCCCAAGACAAAAAAATTATAAGGAAGTCGGAAGCAATTCAAACTGCACAGACTACCAAGCTAGACGCTTAAAAATAAAATATTTAGATAAAAAAGGAAAAAGAGCTTTAGTCCATACATTAAACAATACTGCAATAGCAACATCAAGAACTATAGTGGCTATTTTAGAAAATTATCAACAAAAAGATGGTTCAGTTAAAGTCCCGGAAGTATTGCAAAAATATGCAGGTTTTAAAACAATTAAAAGAGAATAGAAAACTATTTAATTCTTAACCATTTATAAATAAAACATGCCAAGAATAAGAGAAGAAGTAGAAGAAGAAGTGGAACAGGAAGAAAAAGAAGAAGACTTATACACTCCAGAAGGAAGAGAAGCTGCTGAAGAAGATGACGAAATAACTAATGTAGAAGAAGGTTTTATGGAAGGTTATGATGAAGATGAATCGGCAGCAAAATGCGCCAATTGTAAGAAAATATTGGAAGAGGATTTCCTTGAAGAGGAATTTCACGGAGAACTATTAAGATTTTGTTCTGATAATTGTGCAAGGGAATATGAAAAGGAACACAAAGCTTAGAATTCTGGCAGCATCAGACTTGCATGGAGATTCAAGTTTAGCTAAAAGATTAGCAAGTAAGGCTGAAAGAGAAAAAGTTGATTTAGTTGTTTTATGCGGGGACTTAACACAATCCGAGCAATCAACCCAAGGAATTATAGGTCCATTTATAAAAAAAGATCAAAAAGTGGTTTTAATTCCTGGAAACCATGAAAGTGTCGCAACCGCAGATTTTTTAGCAGAATTATATGACGCGACTAACTTACATGGATATTCTATAAAAGTAAATGACGTAGGATTTTTTGGATGCAGCGGAACTAATTCAGGAATTCATCAGTTAAAAGATAAAGAAGTATATGAGTTATTAAAAAAAGGTTATAAATACATTGAAGGAACTAGAAAAAAAGTAATGGTAACTCATGTTCACCCTTCAAACACAAAAATAGAAAAATTTAGTAATTTTGTACATGGCTCTGAAGGTGTTTCAAAAGCAGTAAAAGGTCTAAAACCGGACATTTTACTCTGTGGGCATGTGCATGAAGCCTCAGGTATTGAAGAAAAAGTAGGAAAAACTAGAATTATTAATGTTGGAAGAACTGGCTCTATAATAGAAATCTAAAATACTAACCTTTTTATATCTTCCTTTTTACCTACTCTAAACTATAGTTTAAAATGGTAGAATTAATATTAGCTGAAAAACCAAGCGCGGCACAGAGAATTGCCAGGTCTTTAGCAGATACAAAGCCTTCAGAAATTAAAGAAGGTAAAGTAAAATACTACGAATTAAAGAGAAAAGGCAATAAAATCTTTGTTGTTTGTGCAGTAGGCCATTTATACGCTTTAACTGAAAAAAACAAAAACGGATGGACCTATCCTACGTTTGAGATAGCGTGGCAACCAGCATACGAAATTTCAAAAGATGCTTTTTTTACTAAAGGTTACTTAAATTTAATAAAAAAGATTGCAAAAAACTGTGATAAGTTTACAATAGCAACAGATTACGACCAAGAAGGAGAAGTTATTGGATTAAACGTCCTAAGATACGCCTGCAAGCAAAGAACTGGGCGTAGAATGAAATATTCTACATTAACAAAAGATGAATTGGTAGAAAGTTATGAAAATGCCTCCCCAACTCTAGATTGGTCACAAGCAGAAGCAGGAGAAACCAGGCATTTTTTGGATTATTATTATGGAATCAATTTAAGTAGAGCGTTAACTTTAGCTGTAAAAAACGCAGGTTCTTTCAAAATCTTATCAACAGGCCGTGTTCAAGGTCCAGCATTAGCAATTTTAGCTAAAAGAGAAAAAAGTATTCAAGACTTTAAATCAGAACCGTTCTGGGAAATTGAACTACAAGGAAAAGCAAATAATGAAAATATTTCTGCTTGGCATAAAAAAGGAAAAATAAAAGATAAAAAAACAGTAACTGAAATTTTAAAGAAAACAAAAGGTAAAAAGGCAATTATAAGTTCAGTAGAAAAAAAACAGTATAATCAAAGACCCCCTTTTCCATTTGATTTAACATCTTTACAGATAGAAGCTTACAGGACCTTAAAAATATCTCCAAAACAAACTCTAGCTTTAGCTCAGATACTTTATACTTCAGGTAGAATCTCTTACCCAAGAACATCTTCTCAAAAACTTCCTCCAAAATTAGGTTATCAAAAAATATTAAGCAGATTAGCAAAACAACCTCAATTTACAAGTTTAGCAAACGAGTTATTATCCAAAAAGACTTTATTCCCAAATGAAGGTAAGAAAACAGATCCAGCACATCCAGCAATTTATCCTACAGGGCTTCCATTTAAAGGTTCTGGAAAATTAAAATCATTATATGAATTAATAACTCATAGATTCTTAGCAACATTCGCGCCTCCTGCTTTAAGGGAAACAATCACAATAAATGTAGATGTAAACAAAGAACCTTTTTTTGCATCAGGAACCAGAACAATTGAAAAAGGTTGGCACAAATTCTACGGAAGGTTTGCAATCTTTAAAGAAGAAACTATGCCTAATCTAGAAAAAGACCAGGAAGTAAAAGTTAAAAAAATAAAGGCTCATGAAAAGGAAACTCAACCTCCAAAACGTTTTACTCCGGCATCAATTATAAAAGAATTAGAAAAAAGAAATTTAGGAACAAAATGTTTAACATCTAATACATTAGTAAAAATTGATTCTAATAGTAAGGTCCATAAAGAAAAAATATCCGACCTTTTTGATAGTTTGTATAGCGAATTTCCATTGCAGGAAGGTATGAAAATCGCAATAAACAATAAAAAATCTTGTTTTTCTTTTGATGGCAAGGATGAAATAAAATCGAATTTTAAATTAGTTAGTAAAAGAAAATTAACCAAAGATGAACGAATTTATAGGATAGGATACAAAGATGGGGACTATATAGACTTAACAGAAGAACATCCTATTTTAATTTATAAAAATGGAAATAATAAATACATACAAACAAAAAATATCAAAGAAGGAATGAAGTCTTTTTCTTCTATAAAAATATCTGACAAAATTGGTAAGGAAATCTATTCTTGGAATAAATTTATTAGACAATGTAATAAAAAAAGCTCATTATATGCAGATTTTAATATTAAAAATACAAGAGGAAATTTTCCTCAAAATAAATTTGCTAGAAAAATAGGGTTATCCCAATCCAGAATTAGTGAATATGAAAAAAGAAAAAACATCCCTCTCTATCTTTTCAAAAAATTAAAATTAAACACTCCGGATTATATAAATAGCGAAAATAAAATACTAAAAGTTAAAAATCCATTTCCACTTAAATTAAGTAGCTCATTAGCTAGAATTCTTGCTAAGTCAGTAGGAGATGCTTCTATAGATAAAGAGAAAATCAAGAGAGAAAATTGTTATGACTTTAGGTACCATAATACAAATTTAGATTTAATCAATCAATTTATAGAAGATGTCTATAATATATTTGGGGTTGTATTAAAAGTTAATTTAGGTAAAAAAAAGGTAGAAAAACATTTACAAAAATATTATGTGAGAATTCCTGCAGTATTAGGAAGGATTTTATCAATAATCTCTGGAGAAATTATAGAAAAAAATGCCAGTAAACTTATAAAAAAAGATTTCTATCCAGAATTTATCGGGGCTTTGTTTGATGATGAAGGGCATTGTATGAAAAAAGAAAAAAAAATATTTATTTCAAATACCAATTTTCAATTATTAAATGACATAAAGAATATGCTTAATTCATTGGGAATAGAATCTAAATTAGATAAAAAACAATTTAAATTATATGTAAGAAAGGTAAAAAGTTTAGAAAAGTTCTTCAGGAAGATACCTTTTATCTCTATAGAGAAAAAAAGAAGACTAATCAACCTATTATATAAAGAAGAAATAATCTCTAAAGATTTTATGACAAAAACTGTTTCCTCAATTAAGGAAATAAATTACAAAGGTTTTGTTTATGATATTACAAATAACTCGGAAGTTCCAAATTTTATTCTTGCAAATGGTGTTGTAGTTCATAATTCTACTAGAGCGCAAATTATAGATTCTTTATTCCAAAGACATTATGTTCAGGATACTTCATTAAAAGTTACAGATTTAGGGTTAAAAACCATCAACGCATTAAAAACCTATTGCCCGGAAATTATAGATGAGAAATTAACAAGACATTTTGAGGAAGAATTAGAAAAAATAAGAGAAAAAGAAAAAAAAGGGGAAAAAATTTTAGATGAATCAAAAAAATTATTGAAAAAAGTTTTAAAACATTTTAAGGAAAATGAAATAAAAATAGGTAAATCTTTAATAAAAGCAAACAGAGAAACCCAGGAAAGAAATAATTTGCTTGGAAACTGCCCTGTCTGTAAAAAAGGAACATTAAACATTAAGAAAGGCAAATACGGTTTCTTTATCTCATGTGATAAATATGAAGAAGGATGCTCCACAACATTTTCAATACCTTCTGGAGCATTTGCAAAATCTACAGAAAAAGTCTGCAAACACTGTTCTTATCCATTAATCCAATTAATAAAAAAAGGAGCTAGACCGCAAGAGGTTTGTATTAATCCAAAATGTAAGAGCAAGAAAGTAGATAAAAAATTATTAGAAGAAAAAAGAAAATGCCCTAAATGTAGCACCGAACTTGTAATCAGAAAAAGTATGTATGGTCAATTCTATGCCTGTCCAAAATATCCAAAATGCAGACATACAGAACCAATAGAAAAATCTAAGAAGAAAAAAACTGGAAA
This sequence comes from Nanobdellota archaeon, assembly GCA_018831025.1. Taxonomy (GTDB): domain Archaea; phylum Nanobdellota; class Nanobdellia; order SCGC-AAA011-G17; family ARS1403; genus JAHJRB01. The sequence continues at coordinate 8,867 of JAHJRB010000084.1, forward strand.
GAAAAAATAATGGTTTTCAAAACAATATCAAGATTTTTAGGAAAGACTTTAATTTCTCTTTCTTTAACAATATTCATTTTAACTTTTTTTGCAGTTCCTTTAATAGAAAATGTTGATGTTTTCAAAGAATCTTTAACAGAATCTTTTAGCGAAGGAATCCTTTTGGAAGAAATAGCTGAACAATCTGATTTAAGTGTCCAGGAAATAAAAAATCTTTGCAATAAAAATCCAGAGCAGGAGGGATGTGAAATTGTAACAGATCCACCATCAATAATAGAAGAAGAAATCGCTCCAGTTATTGAACAAATTGAGGAATCAAAACAGCATATCTTTTCAGCAAGGGTTGTAACTATATTCACTTTCCTTCTTGGTTTAATCTTTCTTTATTTAGGAACATTTAATATAATCTTAACAGCCTATAAGGCTTCTATAACAACCCTTTTTATAAGTTTATTCTACGCTTTATTCTACGGAACAATAAACAGAACAATTCCCAGTTTAGCGGAACAGGCCATGATTGGTCCGGAAGTTCCTAAATCATTATTGAAAATAACAGTAGATGCAATAAATAAATGGTTCCAAGTTCCTTCTCAACAAGTTTTACAGCTTTGCATCATTTTAATTGCAATCTCCTTGCCTTTAACAATTATTTTTTATTTTTTAAAAAGAAGAACTCAACTAAAAATAGACACCAATACCAAAGCAGTCAAAAAACCCAAAAAGAAATAAACCCAGCATTTTACATACAGTTTTTTCATCATACAAGTCCTTCTTTAATAATTTTAAATGCCACCTCTTTATTTCTTGGTTTCTCCAAAATCAATTTTCTTGGATTCTTTTCTAGTTTTAATAAGCATTTGCTCCAGTTCTTAAGCATACTTCCTCCAACTAAATTTATTTTTTTATTCTCAATATCTTCATAAACCTGATTTGTAATCATAACAGCTGTCCCTTTTGAGCAAAGCTCGCTTAAAATATTACATTGTTTATGTAATTCTTTATTAGCATTAACAGAATCTTTTTTTAATTCATATCTATGAAAAAATCCAACACTATCAATAATAACTAAATCTAAATCTTTTAATTTTAATAGTTTTTTTAAATATTTTCTTTGCTCTTTTAGATTTTTGGGTTTTAAGACAAAAATATTTTTTAAAATTTCTTTTTTATTTCCGCATAACTGCATTAATCTATCAGTATTAAATGTTTTTTCTGAATCAATAAAAACTACTTTTTTCCCGTTTTTAGATTGAAAAATAGCAGCTTCCTTTACTAGCGTAGTCTTGCCACTTGCAGGTTCCCCGTAAACGCAACAGATTTCTTTTCTATTCCCTTTTAGAATGTCTTCCAATAGCTTTAAATCTGTTTGAATCATCATTTATTTAAGATAATAAATCTTTTAAAACTTGTTAAAAACAATAATAATATGGCAACTCTAATAAAAAAACAAGCAACTACGGATAAAAATTTAGGATGTAATCCAAACAAAAGGACTATTGAAACTTTAATACATTATGGATTAGTAAATATAAATAAGTTTGCAGGTCCCTCAAGTCATCAGATTTCAGATTACGTCCAAAAGATCTTGCATATAAACAAGGCGGGTCACTCTGGGACGTTAGTGGAATAAAAACCCAACGAGATCCCAACGTGACTGGTTGTTTAGTTATGGCTTTAGATAAAGCTACAAGAATTATAGATACTTTACTAAAAGAAGGAAAAGAATATGTTTGTTTAATGCATATACATGCTGAAACTCCAAAAGATAAAATAAGAAAAACTTTCAAATCTTTTTTAGGAAAGATAGAACAATTACCTCCTGTTAAATCTGCAATAAAAAGACAATTAAGAACTAGAGAAATTTATGATTTAAAAATTTTAGAGATAGATGATCAAGATATTTTATTTAGAGTTAAATGTCAAGCAGGTACATATATCAGAAAGCTCTGTTTTGATCTAGGATTAAAAATGGGAACCCAGGCACATATGACTCAGCTTGTTCGTATAACTATTGGTCCTTTTAATGATAAAAATTGGTGTTCTTTGCATGATCTTAAAGATGCTTATGAAGATTATAAAGAAGGCGATGATTCTAAACTAAGAGAATTAATAGTACCAATTGAATTCTCTATTCAAAGTTTGCCAAGAATCTGGGTTTTGGACAACTGCGTAGATACTTTATGTCACGGAGCAGACTTATCAATTCCAGGAATTTCAAAATTAGATAATTATATTGAAGAAGAGGATTTAGTTGCAATTCTAACATTAAAAAACGAATTAATCTGTTTAGGAAGATCATTAACAACTTCAAAAAAAATGTATAAAAAATCAAAAGGTAAAGCAGTGAAAACAAAAAAAGTTTTTATGGAAAGAAAAACATATGCTTAGTTTATCTTAGCTTTTAATAATTCATTTTCTTCTCTTGCTTTTACAACTTCTTCCATTATATCTTTAAAAATAATTCTGCTTTCAGAAGTTTCAATGTAGATTTTTTCAACTTCTTTCCAGTCGTTTCTTATTTCTAATTTAGAAATCTTTACTCCTTTAGGAACATCAAAAACTAAAACTCCGGAATGAACTGCTCCAGTTACTAAAACTTTTTCCCAGTTAATTATATTGCTTAAATAGAATTTAGTTCTTAAATCAGGATTATATTTCATCCCATTCTCATCAATTAATTTCACGCCAGGAGAAAAAACATAACCTTCAGGAATCCCTTCGTTTTTAATAGTTAAATGGACTAAATAATACCAGCCTTCTGTTCTTTGGCTAACTTCACTCTCTCCAATTTCATTATATGCTTCAATACTATCTACTTTATAGGAAACTCCATCAATTAGGATATTCTGTCCCATCCTAAAAGTTTCAATTTTCTTTTCCATGTCTACAGGAGGATTATACTCTATCTTAGAACTATTACTAATACAACCGGAAATAAATACCACCAAAATTAAAATTAAAACTTTTTTCATTAAGAATTAGCAGTATTTTATTTTTTATTAATCTTCCTTTTCTTTTTCAAACTCTATTTTGAAAGTTTCTAACCAGCATTCCTTGCTTTCCAACACTTCAAAGAAATTACTAACTAGTTTAACAATCTCATTATTCTCAAAATTTTTATTTATTTTTTCATCGAATTTCATTCTTACAAAATCTGGTTTTTCAAAACATTTGCTTTCTTTTAACTTAGCAAGAATTTCTAAACTTTTACTTAATTCAAAACTATCATTTTTAACAAAATATCCTTTACCGGTTAAAGAATTAATCACGTCATAAACTTCAGAAAACTGCAATTTAGATTTTTCAAATAATTGAGCAGGAGAAAATTTCCCAAAGTTAACAGCAATCTTTAAAACACTTAAATGGCTCTGAGAGATTTTATCAATAGCAGGTAATTTAATTCCAATTAATTTTTCACAATCAACTATAACTTCATTATTATACAGATTAACTAAAATATTAAACTCTTCATTGTCTTTTTTTAATCTTAAAAAACTGCAGGGAACTAATCTTGTTTTAATCTCTTTTATTTTCCTTTCACTCATTAATTTAATATCATCAATTGTATTTTTTTGTTTAATTACAAGCAACATCCCTCCATCGTATTTTTTCATCTCATCCATAAAATCTACTTTCTTTTCTTTTCGGATGCTGCCTAAAATATCAATGGCGGTTCCGCCGTGCTTACTCCTTCTAGGTCTTATATTAACAATTAACGGCTGATTAACAACACCAACAATCATTGCAGTCCCAATTGGGATATTTCGGATTTCTTTTTCAGTCTCAGCTGTAATCCCCTCAACGCTCGCGCTTATAGCTTTCAAATCATTAGGGTTAGTAACCTTCAAAATAATCTGCGTAGTAATTTGACTTAAAACATTTTTATCCACTCTAGCAGGTCTTTGAGAAATAATGCAAAGTCCAAGTCCAAATTTTCTTCCCTCCGAAGCAATTTGTCTTAACACATTAGAACTTTTAGCCTCACCAAATCCACGTTCAGGGCAGTAATTGTGAGCTTCTTCAACAACTAAAAAAAACGGAGGAACATTTCCTCTTTTTCTCGCTTCAAATAAATCTTTTAATAGTTTATACACAACAATCTCACTTACCTCTGTCGGAATTCCTTTTAAATTTATTATACTGGCTTTCCCTGGCTGGATTAATTCCTGCAACGCAGTTGGATTTTCAGAGAATATTTCAAGTTTTTTTAAATAATCAATTATATTAAGCACAGTATATTTCAAATTATTATCTTCTGCATCTATATTTAACATTAATTCATCAAAATCAATATCTTTTGAATTTTGCAAGGCAGAATAAAGAATTCCTAATTGAGCATTGCTCAACTTAGCAGGCAATAAATGCACAAGCATATTCGGAGTTAAACTCTTGCTGCTTAATTTAAGAGCAATACACTCGGAATTGATAGTTGTATCTGGACTATATTCCTGGATTACGTTTCCATATCCCTTAGGCAGCAAACCTTTCTCTCCCAATCTCTCTTTTTCTTCATTATTGGGTTTTTTCATACTACTATACTCTGCATGGGGATCAATTATAAGCAGTGGAATTTTTTCTTCTAAAATTTCTTCAAGTAAAACTCCAGCAGAATAACTATTGTGGATTATAATATTATTAGCAATAAAATTATGTTCTTCTGTTTCTAAATCATAAACATACCCAATATGCTTTTTCATTTTGATAGATACTATCTCATCAAAAAATAAATGTTCTTTACTTAAAGATTTTAGAAATGCTATCCTGTGTTCAACTTCCGGCAATTCTTCTTGTTTTTTTAAACTTATTTCTTTTAATTTTTTACCAAATTTAAATAAATCAGAATATAAAATAGATTTATTATTTTTTAAGGTTCTATAAATAAAACCTTTATAATGACCCTCCTCTAAACACAAGGAAGATATTTTATAACCAAGATTAAAACAAATTTCCCTTATATTTTTTAAAGTATTTAGAAGATTAATATAACTAACATTAGTTATCCTAATATCTTCCAATTCCATTAATTCGAGAGAACTTTTAGCAAGTGTATAAACATTATTTGTTAATTTGGTATTTCCCCGAACCATCCTCCCAGCAGTGGAACCGGAAATATTAATACCTCTAGATATTTCCTGGAAACTTATCCCTTCAGAATGACATTTTTTAATATAATCCAAAGCATATTCTTCATTAATCTTGGGTAGATTTTCATAAATGTTAGTGGCTCTTTCAATATTATCTTTAATAAAAAAATATTTTTTTTCAAGGTCATTTAATAAAATTTTTAAAGTATCAAAGGAAGGACATTTCTTTCCCTTAGTATAGCTCCAATGACAATTTACTACAGATTCAGATTCGTGCATATTTAAGATAGTAAAAATTCTTTTCAAATTTTCAGAAATATTCGGAACAATTTCTATATTAGGATTACTTTCAAATCTAGAAAAATAATTTAATCTTTCTTTTTTATGTTTAATTTTAAAATCTAATAAGGCATTTAACACTTTCAAATTCTTGGAACCATATACTATGAGTTTAGGATACAAGCGTCCATTTATTTTTTTATTTGTTTTTACAGGAACAATGTTAAATCTCATAAACATATTTTCAATACTTCCAATGAGTTTTTTACTTGCAAGATTTATTTCTAAATTTGGTTTATTTTTCGAAACATGTCCATCACAATCAATAAAACAACTTAAAAAACTAGCTAAAACTTCTTTTTTACTTGTTGTTATTTCTTTAGGAATAAACTTAGTCCAACTAGAGTTAGTAAATCCTAATTTCTGAAAAATATTCGATAAAGCACAATTATAAATCCTAACTTCATTATATTTTGTTTTTGAAACAGGGTAGTAAAATATTTTTTTAAATAATTTAGCAAACTCTTTTTGTATTTTCAAGCAAGAATTAGTAAATGTCATAATTTTTCCATTATTATGGCCTTCTGATAAAAAGTATGCAAGCAATCTACTAAAATCTTTATCAACTTTAATGAAAGAAGGAATTTTTTTTAGATAAGAGCTTAAAAAATTAATTTTTTTCTTTATTTCTTTAAAATCTAGATCCAAGAGTTTGCATATTTTTATTAATTCTTTCAAGGGGATACCAGAACCATTAAACCATTTTCTAAAACCACTATAATTAACGTCAAAATAACAAGAAAATTTCTTCAGATTAGTACCAGAAGAATAAATCTTCTCTATAATAATTTTATTAATCTTATCATTTTTTACTTTTAAATTATAATCATCTTTACACAAATCCACAATATCTATAATTTGATTTTTTCCTATGATTTCTGGTTTGGGAATTAATAAGAAATTTCCTTTCCTTAAATGATTTGCACTTCTCCATAAAATACATTCTTCTAAAATTGGAATCTTATGTTCTTCCGTAACTTCTATTTCTTTTCCAGTTCTTGTTTTAATAAGAATCAAATTTCGATTATATTTCCTTCTCATAAAAGCGTTTATCTTTGTTTTTACTATAGAATTTTTTTTATCCAATGCAAAGACTTTCAAGCAATCACTATTTTTCCTAGATATCTCAACATCTTCTTCAATATGACAATGTTCCCTTAATTTATCATCAACAATCCTACCAATTGTTTCATAAGATCCATCTCCTAAAAGTATTTTTGTTTTTGGATTTATGCATTTTCCGCTTCCACTTTTAGCCAATATACAAATATGCTTAGTTAAAATTTTATTAAGATCTAAAAACACCTTTAAGTTGCTTCTTCCATCTAAAGTTCCTACAAAAGCCCCTTTCTCTTTCTCTAATCCTAAACTTTCTTTAACAAAATTATCATCTGCATCTAAAACCTTGTTTCCAGGCTCTAAAGGAACTAAAAGTGGCTCTAAATCCTTATTTTCTCTTTTAAAGCCTAAAATAATGCAATAAGCAACAGTCTCGTCCAAATTTTTCTCTATTTCAAGAATCTGAGCTAAAACATCCCCATTTTTAAAAGGAACCCTTAAATATTGGAATTTTTTCGCATTTTTTTCTACTTTAAACTTAAAATCCATAGTAGTTGTTTTTCCAATTATGCTGCCTATACTCATTATTTTAAGAAGATTATAATTTCTTTATTAAACTTATTATGTCTCTAAGATTTATATAAAATTTTATACTTTCTAATAGTTACAAATGTTTATATATTAACCAATATATACTATTAGCATTATGGCAAACAAAAAAGGTGGAAACATGGTCTCAAAAGATCAGCTAGGTGCTTGGTCTTTTATACTCGGTTTAGCCTTAGCTATTATATTGGCATTTGTCGCTGTCGATTTAACATGGCTATTAATCCTTGCCGGAGTAATTGTGGGTCTTCTTAATGTACAAGACAAAGAAGTAACACAATTCTTAGTAGCTGCAATAGCATTGATATTAGTAGGTTCAGCTGGAATAAATGTATTAGGAATTCCATTAATACTTCAAAACATAGTTGTTTTTGTTGCTCCAGCAGCAGCAATCGTATCAATCAAAGCAATATACACAGTAGGCAGGAAATAAAAACCGATTTTTTTTATTTTTTTTATTTTAATTAGATGTAGTCAGAAATATATGTGCTCAATATTCTCTCTCTATAATTCTAGAGGATCCATCTGCAGCAACAGTCACTTCAGTTAAGAATTTTAATAAATCCTCACATCGCCCCTTGGGGATTAGCAAGCTAACTCTAACTGAACCCTCAGGTCCTTCAATCCAAAAAGCATCTTTCCCATCTGTTACACACCCAGCAACATAATCCCTAACATGATCCAATTGTCTTCTTGTATACAACCCCATCTCACGTCCTTCAGCATCACTAAGAGTAATTAAACCTTGATTAATATCAGCATAGAATCTATATTTTCCGCTCATTTATATGCTTTTTAATTTTAGATAATAAAAAGATTTCTCAACTGTATTATATATAATCACTTATTTTATGGTTTATTTCTTCATGTATCAGCCAAACTACTAATAAAATAGCATCTAAGCCGGTAAAGAACGTCCCGCCAAAACTACCTTCTTTTATTAAGTTAAGACCAAGTTCAAAAGAACTAAATGGATAAAGAGGCATTATATGCCCGCTTAAAAGAGCATCCAAAACAAGATGGATAAAAACTCCAAAACTAATCGCTAAAAATACTTTATCTAAACTTAATTTTTTCTTTCCTAGCCATTTAAAATTAAAATCTCTTGTTAAAAAGAACAACACTATAAAAATAAGTAAAAAAAATAAACTATGCGTAAATGTCCTATGAATCTCATTAAGCGGGATTTTTTTAAATACACTAATTACCCAAAAAACAGCAATATCTATATCCGGCAATAATCCAGCTAACCCTGCAATGAAAACATAATGCAGATTAAATTTTACTTTAGAAAAATAATCTCTATAAAGATCCACTAAAATAAGCGGAATTAAAACGTGTGTGACTGCTAAAGGCATAAGTATAAAAAAGTCTCTTTATTATTAAACTTTATGAAATATTTTGTAACAACTTTTAATGGAGCAGAAGAAATAGTTGAAAAGGAAATAAAAGGAGTTAAGCATAAAGGATTTTTAATTACAGAAAAAAAACCATCTGAAAATCTTAAGTCTATTATACGAACTGGAATTTATCTAAAACATTTTAAATTTAAAGACCTAAAGGATTATAAAAAACAAATAAAAGATATTAAGTTTCCAATTCAAGAACCTTTTGCAGTTTATTGTGAAAGATTTGGTAATCATAAATTTTCTTCTAAAGATATAGAAGTAGAAACAGCTTCCTTCATAAAAGGAAAAGTAAATTTAACAGACCCAAAAACTATAATTTATGTTTTAATTAGAAATAATAGTTGTTTAATTGGAATTGATTTATACAAAAGAAGATTAGATAAGAGAGATTATAGAATAAAACCCCATCCAAATGCCTTAAACTCTTCTTTAGCATTTATAACTTTAAAATTCTCAAATTATAATAAAAATAAATCTTTATTAGATCCTTTTTGTGGTTCAGGAGTAATCCCCATAGAAGCAGCCTTACTAGGCGCTAAAAAAGTCTACGCTTCCGATAACCAGTATTATTGTGTGGAAGGTACTAATGTAAATTCTAAAGTTGCTAAAGTAAAAATAACTACTTCAAAAACTTTAGTCCAAGACTTAGATAAAAAATTCAAAAAAGATTCTTTTGATTTTATAGTAACAGACCCACCAATAGCAACAATCTACGGATTAAAAGCAGTTCTCCCTCTTTACAAATTATTCATAGAAAGAGCAAATCATTTACTTAAGAAACAAGGAACCTTGACAATTATAACAACAAGACCAGATCCTTTCTTAGACCCTATTAAATATTTCAAATTAAAAAAAGAGTTGGTTATAGACAAGAATAATCAAAGATACCATATCTTAGTTTTTAAGAA
>JAHJRB010000013.1 GCA_018831025.1 Nanobdellota archaeon
AGTTCCAACAACAAAAGCAAACATTAAGGTTCCTATAATAAGAGGTAAAGGAAAACTAACTTTAATTATAGCATATCCTGCATTAGCAGCTATAATCTCAACTAATTTACTAAAGCTAATCCCCAAAACAACTCCAATTCCTCCTCCTACTAATCCTAGTATCCCTGATTCAATAAAAAATATAGCACAGGGTGGTGAATTCAATAGTTTTGATTTAAATGTCTTCTTTTCTGCCGATGGTGAAGGAAAAAATGCAAAATTTACTTATGAAAATGAAGTTCAAAAGTGGCTCGATTTAATAAGAGGTTCTTATTTAGAAACAACATTAGATAATTTAAAACTCGGAGCAAAAAAACCTCCATTTCCTTTTTCAGATACTCTTTTTTTGAATGTATTAATCCATACTTTTTGGTATCTTCCTAAAGTAAATTCCTGTCATGCTATGTATAATTTATTGCAACAAAAGCAAAATAAATTCTATCACGATTATAAAATAATTGTAGCCGCAGGAACAAGTGCAGGAATAGGACTTGCAGCAATAAACCCTGTTAGAGATGCTATGGACGATCCTCTAAAAACCAAGACCATTACTCTTTCATGTGGAAAATTAACAACAGGTGTTACTATTTCTCCTTGGTCGGGAGTTTTTATGCTTAGAAATTTAAATAGTCCAGAAACATATTTTCAAACTGCTTTTAGAGTTCAATCCCCTTGGGTAATCAAAAACCCTGATGGGAAATCTCCTAATAAAGAAGAAATAATGAAAAAAGAGTGTTATGTTTTTGATTTCGCTCCAGATAGAGCATTAAGACAGATTTCAGAGTATAGTTGTAATTTGAATATTGACGAATCAATAGACCCTGAAAAAAAAGTTAAAGAGTTTATTGATTTTCTTCCAATTTTAGCTTATGATGGAAGCGAAATGAAACAGATTGATGCCGCAGGAGTTCTTGAAATGGCTATGAGTGGAACAACCTCAACACTATTAGCTAGAAAATGGGAAAGTGCTTTATTAGTTAATGTAGATAATCAAACTTTAGAAAGATTGTTAAAAAATCCTAAAGCGATGGAAGCCTTAATGAGCATAGAAGGTTTTAGAAATTTAAATAAGGATATTGAAACAATAATAAATAAATCTGAATCTGTTAAAAAAACTAAGAAAAAACTTGCCGAAGATGGAGATATTTCTCCTAAAGAGAAGAAAAAACTTTCTGATGAAGAGAAAGAATACATGAGTAAAAGAAAAGAGATACAACAAAAACTTATAAAATTCGCAACGAGAATTCCTATTTTTATGTATTTAACCGATTATAGAGAGAAAACATTAAAAGATGTCATCACTAAATTAGAACCTGCTTTATTTAAGAAAGTTACAGGTTTAACAGTCAAAGATTTTGAGTTACTTGTAAGTTTAGGTTTATTTAACAATAATAGAATGAATGAGGCGGTTTTTGCATTTAGAAGATATGAAGAAGCAAGCTTATCTTATACAGGAATAAGCAAACACAAAGGCAAAGATGTTGGAGGATATGACACCATCATTACAGCTGAAGAATTTAACAAAAATAGATGATAAAATTGGCTAGATAGTCTATAAATTATATGACTTAACCCCTGAAGAGATTAAAATTGTTAAGGAATTTCATGAAATGTTAAATCATCAACAAATGGGAAATAAACAAAAATGAAACCAACATATAAAGTATCACCAAGCTCATTGAATTTAATGCTAGAATGTCCTAGATGTTTTTGGTTACAATTAGTAAAGAAAGAAAGAAGACCACCAACTCCTTTCCCATCATTACCTTCTGGAATGGATAAAGTTCTAAAAGAACATTTTGACAGGTTTATGGAAAAAAATAAACTCCCCCCAGAACTTAACGAATTAAAGGGTTATAAATTATTTAATGATAAAGAATTATTAAAAGTTTGGAGAAGCAATTTCAAAGGTCTTCAATACTTAGATAAAAAATCAAATATTCTTTTAAGAGGAGCAATTGATAATATTTTAACAAGAGGAAAAAAACTAATAGTCCTAGATTACAAAACAAGAGGATATCCCCTAAAAGAAGATACTCATGAACATTATATTAATCAAATGAATCTTTATAACTTTTTATTAAGAAAAAATAATTACCAAACAGAAGATTACACTTATTTATTATTTTATTATCCAAATTCAGTAACAAAAACAGGAGAAGTTATATTTGACACAAAACTAATAAAAATTAAAACAGACCCAAAAAGAGGAGAAAATGTGTTTAAAAAAGCTATTAAGATACTTCAAGTGGAAAATCCTCCAAAAGCTAATAAAGAATGCAAATTTTGTAAATACAAAAATGAAAATTTATGAATTATTATTTGGTGCATTATCTGTAGTTAGTTTCATATTAGCATTTAGATTTGAGGATAGACTCGATAGAATATCAGCAGTTTTTGCAGGATTCTTAATTCTTATTGTAGTTTATTTAAGCTCTTATATGAAAGATATCAAAGAAACAGCAGAATCTTCTTCTTCTGAAATTAAAAAATTAGAAGAAAAAGTAAAAATTTATGAAAGAATAGCAGAACATAATGTAAGAATAAAAAATTTAGAAAAAGGAGGTAAAAAATGAATAAAAGAGGTAAAGAATCTTTAGAAGATGGAATTATTGCAATTGTTAAAATAGGACTTATATTGTTTGTAGGGTATTTAATCCTTAAAGCTATACAAGGTGCATAAGAATGAATATTAAAGAATTTAATAAAACAAACAAGAGGAGACAAAAGCAGGTTGGTTTAGCTTTAAAAAAAATTGCTATTTGAAGAAAACAAAATTATATGGGATTCTGAATTTAAAACTATTAAACATATAGACTTAGTTAACTGGTTTAAAAAAATACCAAAAAAATGGATCAATGATATTCCTAATTTTTATGTTAAATATTTATGGAATGATCCTGAAATAAACACAGAAGGTTTTTTCTCTGAAGATGAAGACAAATATGTTATCTATCTAAAAGAAATTTCTTCAAAAAAGGAAATAAAATACGTTTTTTATCATGAAGTAGGACATTTAATCTGGAGATTTCTCTCAAAAAAACAAAAAGATGAATTTATAGCTAATATTGATGAGTGTGATATTCTTCAAGCAAAAGATTGTTTAAGAAAAAACCCTTATTGGGACTATGAACAAACTTGTAAAAATTTTTACAATGAAATATTTGCTTGGAAATTTGCGGAATCTATGGAAAATGAAGGTAAAAGAATTTGATAAAATACAAGAAGAATTAGAAAATTTAGAAGATCTATTTAGAAATAAAAAAATAACACAAAAAGAATATATAAAAAAACATGAGAAATTAGACAAAAAATTAACTTCTGCTAAAAATTACAAAAGATTTGATTCTAAAATTGAATTTATTAAAGAATCTAGAAAATTAGCAAAAGAATATGCTAAAAAATTTAATGCTCCTAAGTTTATAGAAATAGTTGAAAAAGAGATAGAACATGAAATAGAACATTCTAAGATTAATAATAAATATAATTTACCTACAACCTTTGGTTTTATTTATTGGAACAAACCAGGTACATTTCAAGCTTTTGTTGATGTTGAAAATTTAAGCAAATTAACAAATAACTGGAGCATTTACAAAGATTTTAAATATGATATTGAAATTCTTACATATCCTAAAGACCCTAGTCCAGGAGATAAAAAATCCTTGAAAAGGCTAAAAAAAAGAATTAATAATAGTAATGAGTTAAAAGATAGCGAGAAAGAAAAATTGATTAATGTGATTGGTAAAAATGGTATGGGTAAATCGGTACTATAGAAAAGGAAGAATTGTAAGTGGACATAGAAGGAGAATTCTTAAAAGAAAATTTTCTTTCAAACCCCTGATTAGAACAATTAATGAAGGAAAGGAAATTTATGACAAAAGTAAAGAAATTTATGAAGATTTAAGAGATTTAAATAATTTTATTTATAGTTCTGATGGAGAAAAAGAAAAAATAATAATTGAGCATTGCTTAGGAATAGGAATGCCTTATATTGAAGCAATAACAATAGCAGAGAAGGTTTTAGAAGAATATTACAAAAATCAATGATTATTCGCTTTCCACTTATGGTCTTTCGGAACTACTGGACCAATAAAAAAGTTTATTAATCCTTTATTCTTTATAATACATTAAAGAGGGTGATAGAGGTGTTAGACCTATGAAGTTATCTTCTAGGTTTTTAGTTCTATCATCTTATACTAAAAATGGAAAAGGAAAACCTATTAAAGGAGATAACTGGGAGTTATTTAAATTCAGAGAATTTTAATGGTTATCTTCTTTATGATTTGGAACAAGATAAACAAAAAATAATTGAATTAGTTCAAAAAGGAAAAATTGACATTAATTTTGGAGATAAACACTTAAATTTTTATATTAAAGCATTTGAACCAGATGATATACAAACTCAAATAAATAAAATCAACGATATTGGTTTAAAGAATTGTTGTGCTTATCCATCTAGAAATCATTTAAAAGAAAAAGTATATTATGGGAAATTTAAAAATAAGCCATTCACCCGAAAAATTGCACTTGGAGAACCAACATTAAATTTCGCTGTTTTTGATTTAAGTGTTTTAGAAATCTATAGAAATGATCCAAGATATTCTTATTCTACTAATGAAATTAGTGGGCAAATTGTGATATCAGATGAATATTATAAATCTCTCGAAGTAAAGCCCTCGGATAAAATCTTACTTCAAACTTTTGGATTTTGCTACGAAAAAGAAAAATTAAATAGAGCTGTTGCAGTTTTTTATTGTTATTTATCTAAATTAAGTGAAGAACATCAAAAAATATGGCAAGGTAAATTATTGTCTGGAGATTATTTTTTACATCCAGATTATGCAAGAACTTCTTCAGGAAATTGGGCAGAAAAGGAATCAATCTTTACAGCGTTTATTGAAGAACTTCATGTAATCAATGAATTTTCTAAACTAATGGGGAGATCTACTCTTTTTAAAGAGGATTATAAAAATAATAAACCCAAGGAATTTGGATTTTTAATTAGACCCACGCATAAGGAATTTAACTCTTTTGTTCATTTGTTAGACAAAATGATTTCTGAAAACATCAATAAAGACTTTTTCATGAATGAAATTGAATGTGATTTTGAAGAAGAAAGAAAAGACGGAAAACTTGTAGTTACTCCAAAGGGTAGTATTACTCTTCTAAAAGAATGGATAGACAAAAAAATTACATTATCTGACCCAGAACCAAAGAATAAAATGATTGAAAATTTTAGAAAAATAAGAAAAATACGACAACCCCAAGCACATATAGTAAATGATGACATATTTGATCAAAAATATTTCAAAGAGCAGAGGAAATTGATAGTTGAAGCTTATAATTCTATAAGAACTTTAAGGTTGATGCTAGCAAATCATCCTAAAACAAAGTCTTATGAAGTACCGGATTGGTTGTATAAGGGAAATATATGGACCCATTAAAAGGTGTTTAAATTGAAATTTGAAAAAAATTCAAGAACAAGTAAATATAAAAAAAGAGGAGAAAATGAATGACTATTTTTTAGAGAAATTATTTGAAATAAATCATAGAATGTCAATTCATGAAGGGAATGCAAATAAACGTCTAGCTATAGAATCAGCCAAAATATTATACCAACTTTGTCCTTATTCGTATGATTTACCTAATAAATTCAAACTGGATTTTAATAACTTAAAAAAATTAATAGAAAATACAATCAAATCCTTACCTCAATCAGGTTTAATACCAACAAGATTGCGATGTATTAGAAATATCACAGCATCAAAATATATCAAGTTACTTAAGGACATAGAGCTTCATTTTGAAAATAGAGAATAGTCTACTTAATTTCTTTAGTTCTGGAAAGGTTTTTAGCAGAAAACTCGTTAATATTGTTGATTATATGTTTATCTGTCCTACCAAGAATAAAATTATATCTATTGGATGATTCTATAATTCCTTTTTTCATATCTATTGCTTTCTGAACTGCTTCATTTCCAAATTTGGTATAAAGAACATTATCATATAATAAAAAATTGAATAGATACAATGATGAATTAATTAAATATTCAAGAATTTTTAATAAAAAAGCAATAAAAGGAATATTGTATGATGCAAGAAAAATAATGGCTTCCACCAGTGTGGAAATAAATGGAGAAATTTTTATTTTTTTGGTTTTACGTAACTTAGTAAGATCGTTCCATATTTTTATTCTTTTATTAAAATCATTAACATATTTATTAACCATTTCTTTTAATCTTATAGATTTATCTTGTAATTCATTAAAAATTTTATCATCTGGTTTTTCAAAAAAATTGAATATATCTTTAGATATTGATAGAATCTCCTTGAAAATTCTTTGTATTCCTACATGTTGCTTTGCAATCATATCATCCAAGGTTTTTAGTAAGTTAGTATAACCTTTACCATACTTATTTTCTATTTCTTCATAGCCTTTTTTCTTTCTTTTTAAAGATAATTCATAAGAAATTTTCTCCCTGCTAAATATTCTTTTGAAAAGTTTGTAGTTTCTAGGTATAATCTCCTTACTTTTATCTAATTTAAAACTCTCAAAAAAGCTGATAATACCTTTCTTATAACTCTGTCCTAAGACTGGTGCATAATATATATCTTCCCACATTAAGTATAAATTTTTTACTTTGTTTGCATCTTCTACCGTGTATTCTTCCATTTTTTTATCTATTGGAATAATGGCAAGACTACTCATAGGGATATTCGGTGAAGCGATAAATCCTTTATTATATCTTAGAACTCTAAATCTATTGCCTTTATATTTTATCTCTGGAGAGGGATAAGGAAATTTATATTCATCATTTTTTGCATATTTTACTCCAATTTTGGAATAACAAATCCCAAGATACATGCTCTCAATCATTCTCTTAAGTGTTTCTATATATAGTTTCCAATCTGATAAACTAGATATAAATAAGAACAATATGCTACTTATGATTAATGATTTAAAATATGAAAACTGGAAATGAAAATAGACAATAGAAAATATAAAAGATAATACTAATAGAGAAATTATGATTTTCAATGCTATTAGGATTTTCAATTTTTTATCCATGATTTTTCATAAATTATTTAAGTAATTAAAATTTTCTCTTTCTATGCAAAGATGTCCAAATTGTTCATATAAACTTGTACTACTTTCTAATAGACCGAAGTATAAATGTGCTTTATGTTCTAAGCTTTATCCACGAAAAGAGATAGAATCTAAAGATTTTCAGGAATTTAACAAAAGAAAGAAGATTGAAGATATTGAAACTTATGAAAAAGAGAGAAAAGAGCAATTATCTAAAATTAGAGAAATTAAAAGTCATCTAAAAAGATTATTTAATGGATTTCCAAAGCTTTCCAAATTGGACTATGAGAAAAATAAGGCTCAAATTCTAACAAGAAATGAAGAATGGAGATTAAGGAATATAGAGTATGATGATAATAGGAAAAAAGAATACTACAAAGAGAATAAGGAGAAAATACTCCAGAAACACAAATTGAAGAGACAAGAGAACCCTCAAGAATATAGCCAGAAAAGAAAGGATTGGAGAACTAAGAATATAGAAACGAACAGAATGCATTATATCATAAGAACATATAGAAGAAAACAAAAAGCCTTAGCACTACAACGCCTTGAAAACAGCCAACAGGAGGCTTCTAATATTAATATTTTTCATTCAGTTCCCACTTATCCACATTCCTATCTACTGACCCATTAGTTAAATTTATAAATACAATTTTGCCATTAAAAAACATGCCAAAAGCAAGAATAAGTTTAGCAAGTGCAGATATTCATCAGTTAAATGAAATATGCAGTGCTATCCAGGATATTGCAAAG
>JAHJRB010000085.1 GCA_018831025.1 Nanobdellota archaeon
GAAGTTATAATTAAAACTAGTGATAAAGAAATAGTGATTAGAAATCCTAGTGTTATGAAAGTGAATATGGCTGGACAGGAGAATTTTCAGATTAGTGGAGAGGTAGAAGAAAGAAGTTTAGAGAAATTTACTGAAGAAGATATTAATACTGTTAAAGAACAAGCTAATTGTTCTGAGGAAGAAGCTAAAGAAGCTTTGGAAAGAAATGAGGGAGATATAGCTAAAAGTATATTAGAATTGAAGAAATAGCTATTCTAACATAAAAACGCTTTTAAAGTTCTCTACCCTATATCATATTATGGATCATAAGGAGTTTTTTAGGGATGCGATAAGTGCTTTGAAAAGAGCAGATCATCTTACTTATATGACTTTACCGCTTGTAAAGGATAATAAATTAATACTAACTGTGCTTGATAATATTAGCTTAGCGATGATTCATGGCATGAATGCTGCTTTAGAATATGAAAGAATGTATAAGCGTATAATGCCGTTGCCGGAAAACTTTAATTCAAGATATCATATTTTTCGGGATAAATTAATAAATAAGTATAACATTACTATTGAAGAAGTTGAATTGATAAGGAAATTAAGAGATATGATTGAGGCGCATAAAAGCTCTCCGGTAGAGTTCAGCAGACCGGATAAATTTGTTATTTGCAATGAAAATTTCAGGATGAAAACAGTTACGGTACAGGATATTAAGCAATATATTGTGACTACTAGGAATTTTTTGAGGAAAATTAATGTGGTATTAAAATGATTGGTGAAGCTAAACAAGAATTGAAAAGAGCAGATCATCTAATTTTTGTATCTTTAAAATATACAAGAACAATGGATGTTTTGGATAGTGTGGTGAAGAGGTTAGTAAGTACTATGGAATTAATAGTAGGGACGTTATTACAGTGGTTATTAAAAAAGAAGAAGATAAAAGAAATTCCTGAAAGTTATAAAAGCAAGATAGAAGTTGTAAGAGCTAATTTTAAGAGAGATGAAATAATCCAAGACTTTTTAAAATTTTATTCATTTTTATTAAGAGTAGATAAAGGACATCATGAAGGGAGAAGTGAGTTTAGAAAAGGGGTTACTATGACTTCCACTAGTGAATTAGGGGATGTTATTGATGAAGTAAACTTAGATAAAATAAAGGAGTATTATTTAAAAACTTTGGAATATGTTGATTATATAGAAGAAATGCTAAATAAGAAAAAATGACCAAAATATTAAGTATAGTAAGCGGGAAAGGTGGAACGGGAAAAACAACAACTGCAATAAATTTAGCTATGGCATTAGCTTCTTATGGAAAAAATACTGTTGTTGTTGATGGTAATTTAACTACACCAAATATTGGATTATACTTAGGAGTTGTTAGCGTTCCCCATACGTTGCATAGCACCTTACAAGGCAAAAATAAATTATTGGACGCGATGTATGAGCATCCGAGCGGAATAAAAGTAATTCCCGGAGATATTGGTTTTAGTAAATTAGATGAGGTTGATTTAGAAAGCTTAGATGATGCTTTATTGGATTTAGAAGGATTGGTAGATTACGTGTTAGTGGATGGAGCTCCGGGACTTGGAGAAGATGCTATGAAAGCAATAAGTGTTGCTGATGGAGTATTAATTGTTTCTAATCCTGAAATGCCTGCTGTTACTGATGCGCTTAAGGCTATTAAATTGGTTAATGAGTTAAGAAAGCCTGTAACTGGAGTAATAGTTACTAGGTTTAGGGGAGATGGGCTGGACATGCCTGTTAAAGATATTGAGAGAATGTTAGAGTTTCCTGTAATCGGAGCTGTTGAAGAAGATAGTAATGTTAGAAAATCAATGATTATGAAGAATGGTGTTTTTATTACACATCCTGAGACTAAAGCAAGTAAGAATTTTAAAAGATTAGCTGCTAATTTATTAGATATTCCTTATAGAGAAGATAAAGAAAAAACAAACTTTTTAGAACAGATAAAAAATTTAATTTTAAATGGGTTTAAAAAATAATATTCTAATATATATTTTGAAGGCAAGGTATTTTTATTATTAAGTTAAGATTTCCTTATAATTATGAAGTTTGCTCATATGGCTGATTGTCATATCGGCGGTTGGAGAGATGAAAAATTAAATAAATTGAGCATTGAGGTATTTAGGAGAGCAGCAAATAAATGTATAGAGGAGCATATTGCTTTTATCTTAATTTCAGGAGACCTTTTTGACACAGCATTGCCTAATATTGATTTAATTAAAGATGTTGCTAAAATTTTAGATAAGGTAAGAGATCATAATATAGAAATTTATGTTATTCCCGGAAGCCATGATTTTTCTCCATCTGGAAAAACTATGTTAGATGTATTGGAGAATGCTGGATTAATTATTAATGTAAATAAGATGGATGAAAATGGCAATTTGAAAATTTTTGAA
The DNA here is from genome assembly GCA_018831025.1 of Nanobdellota archaeon. Taxonomy (GTDB): domain Archaea; phylum Nanobdellota; class Nanobdellia; order SCGC-AAA011-G17; family ARS1403; genus JAHJRB01. The sequence goes on from JAHJRB010000085.1 coordinate 2,409, forward strand.
GATAAGACCGGAGTAAAAATAACTGGGTTATTGGGTAGAAGAGGCGGTTTAGAGAAAGAAGATTATAGCAAATTGAATAGAGAAAATTTAGAAAATTTAAATGGTTTTAAGATTTTTATGTTCCATACTGCTTTAGAAGAATTTAAGCCAAAAGAATTAGAAAAAGTTGAAGCTCAGAGTTATATGTCCTTGCCTAAAAATTTTAATTATTATGCAGGCGGGCATGTTCATTATATTTTTGATACTGTAAAAGAAGGTTATGGTAAGATAGTTTTTCCTGGGCCGTTGTTTCCTAATAATTTCAAAGAATTAGAGGAATTAAAGAACGGCGGTTTTTATATTGTAAATGAAAGTTTAGAGTTAAGATATGTACCTATTCAACTGAAAGAAGTTTTGAGTTTAAGAATAGAAGGAAAGAGCAGTAATGAAATTAATGATAAAATAAGAAATGAAATAGAGAATAAAGATTTTAATGATAAAATAGTATTATTAAGAGTTAGAGGAGAATTAGAGCAAGGAAAAGTAAGTGAAGTGAAGCTAAAAGAGTTTATTAGAAAATTAAATGAAAAAAATGCGTATATAGTTCTAAAGAATACTGAAAAATTAAGAGTAAAAGAATTGGGAGAAATAGAAATAGAAGGTAATGTGGAGGATGTTGAAAAAGAGATTATCAGGAAAAGTTTAGGAAGAGTAAAAATTGAATTTGATGAAGAAAAAATTGTAAATGAATTGATTGATGTTTTTAATAAAAGCAAGGAAGAGGGAGAGAGGAATGCAGATTTTGAGGAAAGAATCTGGAAGGATTTCAAGAAGGTGATTAAGCTTGATAATTAGAAAAGTAAAATTAAGGAACATTAGAAGCTATTTGGAAGAAGAAATAAATTTTCCAGAAGGGAGTGTGTTATTAAGTGGGGATGTTGGAAGCGGGAAAAGTAGTATATTACTAGCTATTGATTTTGCTTTATTTGGATTAACTAGAGGAGTTTTAAGTGGAAATGCATTACTAAGAAATGGAGCAAATAATGGAGAAGTTGAATTGCACTTGGAGATTAATAATAAAAATATAGTAATTAAAAGAGCTTTAAAAAGAAATGAAAAAAGTGTTACCCAAGATTCCGGTTATGTATTAGTAGATGGTCAAAAAATAGAAGGAACTGCTATTGAATTAAAAGCTAAAGTTTTGGAGCTGCTGAATTATCCAAAAGATTTGCTTACTAAATCTAAAAGTTTGATATATAGATTTACAGTTTATACTCCTCAGGAAGAGATGAAAAGAATTTTGACTGAAGATTCTGAAGACAGATTAGAGATTTTAAGAAGAGTATTTGATATTGATAAATATAAAAGGATTCAGGAGAATTGTTTTGTAGCGATTAGAAAAATTAAAGACAGAATAAGAGAGGGAGAGATCTTAACTACAGGGCTAGAGGAAAAGAAATTAGAAAAAGCAGAATTAGAAAAAAATGCTGAGCTATTAAAAAATGAATTTTTAGAACTTGAAAGTAAGATTAAAGCTGTTGAAGAAAAACTATCTGAAAAGATAAAGAAATATGAAGATTATGAAGAAAAAATAAAAAATTTAAATGAATTAAAAAATAGTTTAGCGATAGTTAATAATAATATATCTTATAAAAATAAAGAGAAAGAGAAACTGAATAACGAATTGAGTAAAATAAATGAAGAAATTTTAGAAAATGAGAAGTTATTAAAAGATTTTGGGGAAGAGAATAAAGTTGAATATGAAGAAAAAATAAAAGAATTAGAGGAAAAGATTTCTATAAAAGAAGCTGAAAGTAAAAAGATTTCTTCCAGATTAAGTGAAATAAATTTAACTATTAGAAATTCTGAAAGTTTAGTAAACCAAGTAAAAAATCTTGATAAATGTCCTACTTGTTTTCAAAATGTTAATGATGAGCATAAAAACAAAATAAGCTCTATTGAGAATGAAAAATTAGAGAAATGCAGGGAAGAATTAGAAGGTGTAAAAAATAATGAGAATATAATTACCTCTGAAATTGAAACTTTAAGAAAAAATTTAGATCTTTTTGAAGAAAAATTAAATCAGTATAATATAATGAAAGTTAAAAATGAAGGATTAAAAGATAAGAAAAGATTAAAGGAAAGATATGAGTCTGAGTTAAGTTTAATCTTTGATTCTATGGGGGAATGGAATGAAGAAGTTAAGAATTTAGAATTTGAGGTAGATTCTAAAAAAAATATTGAAGAGAATTATAAAATAATAAAAAAGAATATAGATGTTTTAAATGAGAAAAATAAAAACTTAGAAATTAAAAAAACCAGCTTAAATGAAAGAATAAACAATGCTAAAAGCAATATAGAAAAATTGAGCGGAGAGATTTTTGAGAAGATTTCTATAAAAGAAAGAAATGAAAAATTAAATGAGATTTTAAAGTGGTTAGATGAACAGTTTTTAGCTATGATGGAGAAAATGGAAAGGAGTGTAATGTTGAGGCTGCATAAGGACTTTAATACCCTATTTAATAACTGGTTTAGCATATTAATAGATAATGAAAATTTAACAGTTAGATTGGATAATGAGTTTAGTCCTGTTATTGTGCAAGATGGCTATGAGATTGATTATGAGTTTTTATCAGGAGGAGAGAAAACTGCAGTTGCTCTTGCTTATAGATTAAGTTTGAATCAAGTAATAAATAATTTAATGAGTGCGATTGAAACAAAAGATGTTATTATATTAGATGAACCTACGGATGGTTTTTCAAGTGAGCAATTAGACAGAGTAAGGATTGTATTAGATGAACTTAATATTAAACAAGTTATTATTGTAAGCCATGAGGATAAAATTGAAAGCTTTGTGGATAAGGTAATGAGATTTGAGAAAAAGGCTAATGTTAGTAGAGTGATTAGATAATTTTTTAAATTTGATTTTTATATGGTTCTTTTATGGGGCTGTAGTGTAACTTGGAAGATAAGGTCAAAAAGCCTGTCTGAGTAATTATCATTCAAGGCTGGGGGTCTTGCGATCTCGGAAAAATCTAGGAAATCTGGATTTTGAGAAATTCAAATCCGAGCAGCCCCAATTTTTCTAACTGAGTTCTGCGTAAGCTTGTCTAAAATTCCCATATATTATTAGAAGCTATCATTGTATTACAATAACATTTAAATAATAGTGAAAAGGAAATGAATAAAGGGGTAGATGTAATTGAAAACTAAACTTTTGCTAACAATATTAATTTTTTTAATATGCCTTTCTATAGTAAATGCAACTGGAGTAATCTTAAGTGAGGAAAATGTGCAGAATGAGATTACTGAGAATGGCTATGCTAGTTTTGATTTAATAGTCCAGAATGACGATAGAAAAGATAGAGATATTTTTATTACATTCCCATATAGTTCTAATTGGAGAGTTAATATTAATCCATATTTATTAAGATTAAACAGTAAAGGAGTTAAGACTGCTAATGTTCAGATTTTTTCTTTAAATGAAAAAAATGTTGGGACTTATGAATTATTATTTAATATCAAATCCAGAGATGAAGAAATAAATGAAGAGTATATTCATAGAGTTAAAGTAATGCCTTTTTCTGGGGATGAGATTGTTACACAATTAGTTGTTCCTGAGAGGATTGATCCTAGAACCCAGGGTAAGATAAAATTAAAATTAGAAAATATGAGGAAAGTTAGTTTAGAGGGATTGGAGATTAATATTAAGTCTGAGGGAGTGTTTTCTGAAAAAAGGTTTGTTGATTTAGATGTTAATGAAATTCGATTAGAGGAATTTACATTTACTTTCCCGGAAGATTTAGAGCCTAGAAGATACAATATTAATGCTGAGGTTAAATATGGCAATAAAGTAGTTGGGAGTAGTAAAGATACTTTTATTTTAGCAGGATTTACAGATGTTGTTGAGAAAACAAGTAATGAAGGGACTTTATTGACAAAAAAATTAGTTGTAAGCAAAATTAACGGAGGGACTGCTGAGAAAAGTGATAGTATTATTGTTTCTATTCCTAAATATAAGAAATTATTTACAACTTTCAGTAAAGAGCCAGATAGTTTTTCCTTAAAAGACGGGAGTTATGTTGCTGTATGGAATTTCAATTTAGGATCGGGAGATGTTTTCAAGGTTGAAATAATAACCAGTTATGTATTTATTTTTTGGAGTCTAGTTGTTGTGCTGCTTGTTATTGCATTTATTTTACAATTACAGAAAAAAAGAATTATTGTTACTAAGCAAGTTATGGATGTAGATAAGGATAAAGAAGGAATAAGCGGAATGAAAGTTTTACTGCATATGAGGAACAGAGGTAGGAGAAGTATTGAGAATATAAGATTAATTGATACATTACCTATGTTTATTGGTACTAATCCACATAGTTTTGGAACATTGCACCCTACTAAAATTAAGAAAACTTCTTTTGGAAATAAGATAGTATGGGATATAAATGAATTACATCCTGGTGAAGAAAGAATTATTAGTTATGTTGCTAAGAGCAGATTAAGTGTTATAGGTAAATTAATATTGCCTAGCGCAGTTGCAATTTATAAAAGAGGTAATAAGAAAATAAAATCAAGATCTGCTAAGTTAATTTTATTGACAACTTTAAAAGAAGAAATGAGGTGAGTTTTTTATATTCTATAAAATATATATTCAACTCATCCGACACATCCGCCATACCCGCGTAGCGTTTATATAAAGATTTTTTCTTTTTTAATATTATGTTAAAAGCTGGAAGATGGACTAAAAAAAGAGTAATTGATGAGATAAAAAATTTACATGAAAAAATTGGAAGAAGACCTCAAAAGAGGGATAATGGGGGACTTTATAGAGCATCTAGGGAATTTTATGGTTCTTGGAATAATGCAATGGAAGATTTAAAAAAATTGCTATTGATTTTGGATTTTGAAACTAGTGAAATATATGAGGATAGGACTTGTTTTATTCTTAGGTTATATATGAAAGATGTTAAATGGATTTATAGTACTTTCTACCAATATGCTGAGAACTATTATCCAAGAAAGAAAAAGACTTTAGAAACCAATACTTTTAAAAATCCCTCCTTGTATATTTAATATTGTTTCCCTGCGTAATTTAACGGTAGAATACTCGGCTGTAGGAAATTGTTTGATGTGGCTAGGATAGCTAAAGATGAAAGACAATTAGCTGATACCGAGAAGTTGCGGGTTCAAATCCGGCCGCAGGGACTCTTATATTATTAATTAACAATAATTTTATAAATAGACTATGTCTTATTTTTTTTGCCCTGTGTACTGCCCTAAGTAATTACGGATTGTAATTGCTGGCAAAGGTAGTGTAGCCCGGTCTAGCACGCAAGGAGATTTGAAAGAATTTCCCGTGATGCCCTGTCGAGGCTGCCACCCGAGTTCAAAAGAATCTTTTGGAAAAAGCTTCACCAAAAATTCGTGAAAGTCTCGGCCAGGGCGTTTATAATATAAAAAAAGAAAAAGAGATGAGTTTTTTATTCATCATCCCAGTAGTCATCGCCTTCGTCTGAAGAATCCTCTCCACCCATCTCATCATCGTCTTCGTCGAAGTCTAAAAATCTAAGTATTTTTCCCATATTTTGGACCTCCTATTTAAGAGGCAGATATATTGATGAACTTTCTTTTAAACTTTTTTATTTGGTTTTTTATCCATTATCTGCTTTGTTAAAGTTTCAACCTCTTTAGGATCTAAATTAGAAAAAAGATATTTAGCTTCTGTTGGGGTTTCTTTAGATTTTTTTAACATCAGCTCAACAAATTCTTTATTTTTATCTATCATTTTTTAAAGAAACTATAGTTTCTTTTTAAATTTATTTATTTTTATTAAACAAAAGATATATATATTAGCTAATAGGAATTATTGATTAATATGAAACGAATATTATTAATGTTATTCGTAATAGCTTTAGTAAGCGGTTGCTTAGGTGGAACAACTCAAGTTGCAACTACTCCTGGAAATATAGATGGAGGAGTGAATGAAGGGACAACTGGCGGAGTAGTTTCAGGAGATACAACCCAGGTTAAAGATACAGTAACGAAGACAGTAAGTGAGAGAGCAATACTTGTTGATACATTTAAATATTTAACTGGTGGTAGAGAACAATTTGATACAGCGGACGTTATCTTTACACAAAAAAGAGACAAAGGTTGGGAAATTGAAATTGATGCAACTGATAAAAAAATTAGTGCAGAAATTATGACAGATAAAGATTGTATGGCTAAGTATAAAGGAGAGACATATGAAGTAATATCTCCAGCAAAAGAAGGGACTAAGGTTAGTTTCGCAAGCGAGGATGTTTTAAATGAAGCTAGAAATGTCTGCATTAAGTTAAAAGCTATTGACGAAGGCGAGATAAAGATAAATGTAAAAGTTAATGGATTAACTTTCGCATAAACAAAAGTTATTTAAACTAATTTTTTCTTTTTAATTTTTCTATGGGCCCATAGCTCAGCTTGGTTAGAGCACTAGCCTTTTAGAACCTTTTTGGGAAAAAGTTTCACCAAAAAGAAAAGAAGGAAGCTAGGTGTCCGGGGTTCAAAAGAAACTTTTGAAAAAATTTCATCAAAAATTCATGAAAGTCCCCGTGGGCCCGGATTTTTAAAATCGAAACATTTATAAATATGCTGTAAACTTCGTTTTAGTGGATGCTCATAAATTTCATCAGTTTCTCCGAGGATAAAAATAACTGAGATAATTGGTTCGGTAAATTTAGTGAGCAAGAGGACTACTAATGAGGAA
>JAHJRB010000086.1 GCA_018831025.1 Nanobdellota archaeon
GCTCCTGAGATATCAACATCTAATAATGGGTTTGAGATTGCTTTTTCTACTGCTTCTAAAGCGCGGTTTTCGGTGTCTGATTCTCCTACACCTATCATTGCTACTCCCCCATCTCCCATTACAGCTTTAATGTCTGCAAAATCAAGGTTTACCAAGCCAGCTTTTGTCACTAGTTCTGCGATGCCTTTAACAGCATTTGTTAAAATTTCATCCGCTACTTTGAAAGCAGTTTGCAGTGGTAAATCTGGTGCTAGCTCTAATAATTTATCATTAGGAATTACAATTAAAGTGTCTACAATTCGTTCTAATTTTTCTAAGCCAATTATAGCATTTTCATATCTTCTTTGACCTTCCATTATAAAGGGTAGTGTAACAATTCCTACGGTTAAACAGCCTACTTTTTTTGCTATTTCTGCAATTATTGGTGCAGAACCGGTTCCTGTTCCTCCTCCTAGTCCGCATGTAATGAATACCATATCAGCACCTTGAATTCGTTTTTTAATATCTTGTTCGGATTCCCTTGCAGCTTCTTCACCTATTTTTGGAATAGAGCCGGCACCTAAGCCGCCTGTTATTTCTCTTCCTATTAGAATTTTAATATCAGCATTTGTGTATAATAAATCTTGAGCATCTGTATTAATAGCGATTGTTTCTGCTCCGATTATTCCAACTTCTTTTACTCTGTCTATTGTATTATTACCAGCGCCGCCTGTACCTATAACTTTGATTTTAGCTCTTTGTTTTGATAATAATTGTTCTAGTTCTCTATCTGTATCTCCTTTGTCATCTAAATTAGGATCTTCATTTGAAAAATCTCTTTTTATTGATTGATTTGAGAATTCTTCTCTTTCTTCAGGATTTTCATTTATTATAGTGTCCATCTAACTGCCCCCTGTTTTAATGAATAATGGACGAACTATATAAAGATTATTCTTTTACAATCGTTATTTTTTTAATTATAGGTACGAGTCTGGTAATTAGCTTTGGTAATTCTTTTTTTATTGGCTCTGGGAGGTCTGTTTTTATTGTTGCTTCTGATTCTTTTATTTCAACTTCAAACTTTTGTGTAAATTGAGAAACTATTGAAGAAATTTTTTCTTTTGGATCATTTACCTGCCTTAAAATTCTTATTTTATATATAACTGTTCTTCCAGATAATGGATGATTAAAATCTACTATAACCCTGCCACCACTAACAGTCCTTACAATTCCCATTAAGTTGTCTATGTTTACCTGCATTCCTGGATAAGGGTTTATATTTTGTTTTTTAAAGTTGGATAGAGAAATTAATTGGAGTAATTTTGGATTTTTTTTACCAAATGCTTTTTCAGGACTAAGTTCTATTTCATATTCTTTTCCTATTTCTTTGTTTTCCAGTTCTTTTTCTAATCCTGGAAGAAGCTGATTGGAGCCGATGCAGATTATTTTTGGACTATATTTTTGTTTAGGATTGTAAAAATTATTTTTTTTAGCTACTTCTTCAGAAGTTGTTTCAAAGACTAGATTTGTTTCTTTTATTAAAGCTGTGAAGTCAATTTCTATGAAATCATTTTTCTTAAACATAGTTATTTATTATAACCATAACTTTTATAAATCTACTCTAATTCTTTTTGGATTATGAGCGGAACAAAACAAACTATAGTTACATCCTTAAAACCAGGAAATTATATTGTTATTGATGGGGTTGCCTGCAAGGTTAATAGAATTGAAACTTCTAGACCTGGAAAACATGGACATGCTAAATGTAGAATTGATGCAAGTAGTTTAACTGATAATAGTAGGAAACAGATTGTGCTGCCTGGACATGACAAGATAGATGTTCCAATAATTGATAAAAAAAGCGCTCAGGTTTTAAGCGTTAATGATGATGTTGCTAATGTAATGGATGAAGAAACTTATGAAACTTTTGATGTTGAAATTCCGGAAGAGTTAAAAGGAAAAGTTGAGGCTGGAATTAGTGTACTTTATTGGGATATATTGGGAGAAAAGGTTTTAAAACAATTAAAATAGAAACTTTTTAGAAAAGTTTCATCAAAAAATATTTAAAAAAATGGCAAAATTTGCAGAAGCTGCAGCAAGATTATTTCATAATGTATTTGTTTGCAAGAGATGTAAGTCTAAAGTAAAAGCAGACGTAAGAAAAATTTTATTGAAAAAAATCAGTTGTAGAAAATGTGGAGGGAAATCTTTTAGAGCTATTAAGAGCAAGAAATAAAAAAAGAGGTTGAAAATTGAATATAGATTTATTGTTACTTTTAATTTTTGCGGGTGTTCTCGCTGTTGTTATGTATATTAATAAGAAGAAAGTTGATATTGAGAAAATAGCTTTTCCTCTTATCTACATTTTAATGTACAGGACTAAGATCGGTCTTAAATTAATGGATAAGATTGCTAAGAAATATCCTAAGGCTGTTGGAGTTTTTGGGTTTTTAGGAATTATATTTGGTTATGCTTCTATGGCTTTTATTTTTATTTTATTAACGCTTAAGGTTTGGGATTTTATTTTTAATGGAACTCCGAGTCCTATAGCGCCGTTACTTCCTGGGATACAAACAGTTCCTGGAATTCCTATTCTTGGATTTTGGCATTGGATAATTAGTATTTTTATTTTAGCAGGCGTTCATGAATTTAGTCATGGATTATTGAGCAGGCTGCATGATGTTGATTTGAAATCAAGTGGTTTTGCAATCTTGAGTGTATTTTTGCCTATAATTCCTGCTGCTTTTGTTGAACCTGATGAAGCACAATTAATAAAGAAAACTAAAAAACAGCAATTAGAAGTGCTTGCTGCAGGAAGTTTTTCTAATTATATAACTGCTGCAATATTTTTGATTTTATTTTTGTTTGTTGCGGTTCCTGCTTTAAGCGGGACTGTTGAATCTGATGGAATTTTAATTGCTGGACTTAATGAAGGATTTCCAGCTCAGAAAAGCGGATTAAGTATTGGAGAAGAAGTTATTGCTGTTAATGATGTTAATGTTGGTAATTTAAATGATTTTTTTAATGCTTTAGAAAATTTAAAAATTGGAAATGAAATAAAATTAACTACTAATGTTTCTAGTTATAATATTGTTGCGGTTAGTGCTCCTAGCGGGTTTATTGATAAAATTAAATTTTGGGGGGGAGAGAAGGGTTATTTAGGAGTTATCCCTACTGCAGTAACCTCTGATTATAAAGAGGGTTATAAAATAATTGGAGAAATTTTAGCTTGGATTGCTTTGTTGTTTTATTGGGTGTTTACAATTAATTTAGCGGTGGGGATGTTTAATATGCTTCCACTTGGGCCAGTTGATGGAGGAAGAATGTTTTTACTCGCTGCAGTGTTCTTTTTAAAAGATGAGAAAAAAGCAAAGAAATTGTGGACTTTTGTTAGTTTATTTTGCTTAGGGTTAATAATAATCGGTCTAATGCCTTTCTTACTTAAGTTGCTTAATTTTGTTTTAAGTCCTGTGTTAGCTTTGGTAATGGGTTAATCTTCTTCATCCTCGCCTTGGTAGCCCTCAAAAAATAAAGCATCTTCTGCATCTAAGTCTCCGTTGTCTACATCTTCATCAAGTCTTTTTTTAGATCCATAGGCATATTCCAAGTCTTCATCCAAAAGATCTTCCTCTTCTATAAAATCATCCATCTTTTTTATCACCTAATAAAATTGAGAAATATTTAAATATAAATACTTGTTCTATATATTATATATAGGGGTGGTTCATATAGAGTATAGAAA
>JAHJRB010000087.1 GCA_018831025.1 Nanobdellota archaeon
ATGAAGGATTGAGAGTTTGGAAGAAGTAACATATTCCCAAAATAAATCACACTAAAGTGTGGGGCTTTCAGGAAAGTTATCCCTGAACTCATCCGCATTTCCACAAAAAATGGCTTTGGAATCATCATTTGGAATGTATGGTTCTGTTACAGGAACCGAAACACTCTCACATATAGAGGAATGTTTAGCAAGATTAAAACTTGCATTTAAATCAGAATTTAAAGAGTATTCACAATGAACACATTTAAAAAAACCTTTGGAACGAATACCGAGATTTCCGCATTTGGAACATCTTTGGGAAGTATGGCAGGGATTGACTTTAATAATTTTAATCCCATTAATAACAGCTTTGTAAGTAATGAAGTTTTGCAGTTGATAGAAACTCCATCCATTAAGCCAAAAATTAAATCTCTTTCCTCTGCTTCCTTTTCTTATGTTTTTGATATTTTCCAATACAATAGTGTCTCCTGCTCCGCAATCACTAATAATTTGTCTGCTGATATTATGGTTAATCCAAGTCTTGAAGCGGTTTTCTCTTCCAGATATTTTTTTAAGCAATTTTCTGCTGGAACGAGTGCCTTTACTTTGGAGTTTAGACCTCAAATTCTTGAACTTGATTCTGTATTGCTTAACTTTATTTCCTCTGAAGAATTTTTTATCAGAGGTAACAGCAATATGATTTATGCCGACATCAACACCAACGGTTTTCCCGTTGCTACAAGAAATGTCAGTATTGATGTCTCTGGCAAAGCTAATATGAAGGAACATTCTGTTAAATTTATCAATAGTAATTCTCATAGTTTGATAATTCCAATCAAGGTATTTCCAATAATATTCAGGAACTTCAATAGGAATATCTTTTCTTCCATTAATAGTTGTTATCCTAACCTTTTCAAAAGAGAAATTAAAAGTCCTCTTATCAAAGTCAAGAGGCATAATATCTTTAAAAATAGGTTTGTTACCTTTATTAGTCTTAACACTTTTAAGGGTTTGAGAAGCTATTCTAATAGCATTAATAATAAATTGAGAGGGAAGATTAAATTTATCTTTAGCTTTGTAATAAACAAGATGATGAAGTTTATATCTATTAATAACTTTATTCTTAAATCCAATATCAGAAATATAATTAATACATTTAGAATAAGTCTTCATAGTATCTGCAAGAAGACTATTATAAGGAATTTTAATTTTTATCGTAGCAACGGATTTCATAGTATTTTTAAGAATTTTAATCTTTATAAACTTTATGGAGGTTTGAGTGTTTCTCCTCCCACACTTAAAAGTATGGGTATCCGAAACACAAATTTTTTATGAAAAGAGGGGGGAAAGACAGGTCATTTATATTGTATTGTTCTACTTATCCGCCTAGGGAATGCGGTATTGCTACTTTTACTAAAGATTTAACTACAGCTATGGATAAAAGATTTAACCCAAGTTTGAAATCTAAAATTTTAGCTATTAATGAAAATGGGAGTAGTATCTATAAATATAATCCTAAAGTTAAAATGCAGCTGAATGAAAGCGATATAGAAAATTACATTGAAGCTGCTGAAAAAATAAATAATATGGATAAAATAAAATTAGTCTGTATTGAGCATGAGTTTGGGATTTTTGGCGGAGAAGAGAATGGAGAATTTTTAATTGCATTTTTAGAAAAATTAGAAAAGCCGGTTGTTGTTACATTTCATAGCATTGTTCCTGATCCAAGCGAGGAAAGATTAAGAGTTGTTAAAGCTATTGCTAAGAGAAGTAAAGCAATAACTGTTATGGCTGAAACTGCTGTTGATATTTTGAATAAAACTTATGGAATACCTAGAAGTAAAATATATGTAATACATCATGGAGTGCCAAGCGTTAATTTTTTGAAAGATAATTCTAATATTAAAAAATCTTTAGGGTTAGAGGGAAGGACTGTTTTAAGCACTTTTGGACTTATTAATAGAGGAAAAGGAATTGAATATGTTATTAAATCATTGCCTGAACTTGTTAAGAAATTTCCTAATTTGTTGTACATTATTATTGGTGAGACTCACCCTGTTGTAAGAAAACAAGAAGGGGAGGATTATAGAAATAAACTGATACGATTAGTTAATAGATTAGGACTTAAGAATAATGTTAAGTTTTATAATAAGTATCTGACATTAGACGAGATAATTGAATATTTGAAAGCTACGGATATATATGTTTACAGTGCACTTGATTTAAATCAAATTGTAAGTGGAACTCTTGCTTATGCTATGGGGGCTGGAAAGGCAATTGTTGCTACTCCAAGTTTATATGCTAAAGAAATGCTGAATGATGAAAGGGGGTTTGTTGTTAAGTTTAAAGATTCTAAGAGTTATACTAAAACTTTTGAACAAATATTAGAAAATAAAAATTTAAAAAGAACTTTAGAAAAAAATGCTTATGCCTTTACTAGAAAGATGACTTGGTCAAATGTGTCTGCCAATTATTTAGATGTTTTTAAGAAATTAATTACAGTTAAACAGAATGTTGGAGTCTATAAATTGCCTAAAATTAAGTTAAACCATTTAAAAAATATGACTGACTTTACAGGTATTATTCAACATGCTAAACATTCTATACCTAATAGAAATACAGGATATACGCTGGATGATAATTCAAGAGCTCTTATTGTTGCAACTATGGGTTATGATTTAAGGAAAAATGAAAAAAGTTTAAAGTTAATAAATACTTATTTGAGTTATATTTATCATTCTCAAATGGAAGATGGGAATCTTCATAATTTAATGTCTTATGATAAAAAATTTTTAGATGAAAAGGGAAGCGAGGATTCTTATGGGAGAACTTTATGGGCATGTGGAAGGGTAATAAATAGTAAATTAGGTAGTAATTTTAAAGATACTGCCAAATTTATTTTTGATAATGCTCTAAAAAATCTTGATTCTATTAATAGTGTAAGGGCAAATGTTTATAGTTTAATTGGTCTTTACCATTATTATAAGGCTTATAATGAAGAAGATTTAAAAGATAAAATTAAGAAAATAGCTGATAAATTAATTAGTTCTTATAATGAAGCTAGTGAAAAAGGATGGAATTGGTTTGAAGATTCTCTGACTTATAGTAATGGAAAAATTCCAGAAGCTCTTTATCTTGCTTATGAGGTTACTAATGATAATAAATATTTAGAAGTAGCTGAGAAGAGTGTTAGTTTTTTAACTAGCTTATTAATGTTAAATGGAAGACTAGTGCTTATTGGTCATAAGGGTTGGTATAAAAGAGGGGGAGAAAGAGCATTTTATGATCAACAACCAGTAGATGCTTCTTCAATGGTGCAGTTATATATGACTGCTTATAGGATTACTAGGAAGAAAGAATATTATGATAATGCTTTCTTAAGTTTTCAGTGGTTTTTGGGAAGAAACACTCTAAATCAAGTAATCTATGACGAGAATACGGGCGGTTGCTATGATGGATTATTACCTAATTGTATTAATCTAAATCAGGGAGCGGAAAGCACAATAAGTTATTTATTAGCTAGATTGAGTTTGGAGGGGAAATGACTAAATCTCTTGTGATTGTTGCACATCCGGATGATGAATTAATTTGGATGGGCGGATTTATTCTAAAAAATAAAGATTGGAATTTTGATGTAATTACTTTATGCAGGAAAGATGATTTGGACAGAGCCCCTAGATTTCAGAAAGTTTGTAAGGAATTAAATGTTAACCGCTGCAGCATGAGTGACTTAGAAGATGAAGCTTTAACAAATGTTAGGGAAAAGGATATTGTTGATAGAATTAAACAAATGTTAAAAAATAATGATTATGATTATGTTTTTACTCATGGACTTAATGGAGAATATGGTCATAAAAGACATAAAGAGATATATAAAGCTGTAAAAAATATGGTTAAAAGAAAAGAATTGATATGCAAAAAAATATTTTATTTTTCTTATAAGAAAAATGGTAGTTCTTGTTATATAAATTCTAATGCAGATAAATTTATAAGACTGGATAATGGTACTTTCTCTAAGAAAAAAAGCTTAATTAAAGAAACTTATGGTTTTCCTGAAGGAGGATTTGAGGAAAAAAGTTGTTTGAACAAAGAAGCTTTTAATATTTTAAAGATAAGATGAGATCAGTTGTGCTATATGCTCATCCACCTGAACCAGATGGGTTGAGTATCCAGGGTCATTTTTTGTGGAAAGGATTATTAGAGAACCATTATGATAGTTGGCCTTGTAATCCGGAGGGGGGATTGCAAAAGGAATTTTGGTATAAGAATTTTAAGCCGGAGGTAGCTTATGGAATTGGTTATTGGGGTAATACTCCGCTGCTTGTTCATGATCCACTTAAATATGGCATAACTCCTGTTCCTTGGTTTAATGCTGATGGGTGGGTTGCGAATTATCATGATGATTTATCTAAATTGCCGCTTATGTTTACAACAAGTGAATGGGTAAGACAAACCTATAAGAGAGATGGTGTGGATGTAAAAAATATGGTGCCTATGCATATTGGAATTGATACTGATAATTATAGGCCTATAAAAGATATGATTTCTGTGAATAAAGTTAGAGAGCTATTAGGAATACAACCACATGAAAAAATGCTATTAACTGTTGGCGGAGATGTTACCTCTAAGGGTGCGCAGGAAATGTTTAAAGCTTTGGCTAAAGTTAATGAAGATTTCAAAGATTGGAAATACATTTGTAAAAGCTGGCCTAGTGATTGTGCCCATCAGTGGCATGATGAGGAAAGTAAATTAATTGAAGAACTTGGAATTAAAGATAAAGTTAAATTTATTGAAGGTAGTTTTAGTAGCGAGTTTATGCCTTATTTGTTAAACGCTGCAGATGTTTATTGTGCTCCTAGTAGATTAGAAGGTTTTGGGATGATTCAAGTAGAGGCGATGAGCTGCGGAAAGCCAGTTATTAGCATTAACCATATGGGGCCTAGTGAGACTATAATAAATGGCAAAACCGGGTTTTTAGCTAAAGTTGCTGAAAAAGTAATGTTGGAGCAAGAATGGGTTTATCCTTGGATGGGATTTCCTGAAAAACAAATTATAAAATTTGAGGAAGGAAAGGTTTTTGGTTACAGAGCGGATGTTGAAGAATTAACTAAGTTTACTACAGAATTACTTACTAATGATACTTTAAGGGAAGAAATGGGTAAGAACGCAAGACAGCATGCAATAAATAGTTTTGATTATAAATTTATAGCTAGGAAAGTTGCTGAGGTTACTAAAGATAAGTTAGGGATTATATAAAATATATTTCTTATTGAATAAATTGTTTTAAATTATAACCTCTTTTTTAAAAAATATGGAAGAATTATGGGTTTTGATGATATTTGGATGATTTATTTTTTCATTATTAATAGCATTAATTGTTAATCATAGTCGTGATTTACTTAAGGAACTGGATAAATTTTCTTCTTACTTAAGATATTTTATTTATAGAAATGATAGTTGTTTTGAAATAATTTTTCTATTATTATTTACAGTGGAACAAATAATTCTTGGTTCTTTGATTATCCTTTATAGACAAAAAGCGGATTTAATTTTAACTATATTTATTCCAATTATATTAGGCACAGCATCTTTAAGGCATATTATCTCAAACATTAAAAGAAGAGCAAGTGAAATTGAAGCTAAAATATTATATCAAGAATATAATAAATGGTTAGATGAAGTTAAAATTTTAGTTGAAGAAATTAAGGAACTTAAAAAAAATAAATCAAAGAAATAAAATTCTCCTACTTGCTTTTTTTGCTATTTCTATTCTTTCTAAAGTTTCTTTTATTTGCTTCTCATCATCTGTTTTTATTTTTTCTCCGTTCATTTTACACCCCTTTTTTATTATTAAACAAATTATATAAACATAATTGAGATAGAAAATATAAATTATAACCTCTTTTTGTTTCCATCATACCACCTTTTATCTATTAGATCATTTTTAATGTTTATATATCTTATGTTGTAAGTAACTAAGACTAATATTTCATAAGACTTTTCTAAGAAAGATTTGTGACTGGAGTTATATAGACTTTATTTTTCTTAAAAATAACATATTATTTAAAGGCAGATATGTTAATGTCTAGAATGGGGTTTAAATGGGTCTACAGCCCTTGTAATGGCTAATTGTTTAAGTATTAAAAAATAAGAGTATTTATAAAGGCATTTCCCCTTTTTTTAGTATGGTAGATTATAACTTGGTAAAGGACTGTTTTATGTGTAGAGTAAAATTTACTGTTCCTAAAAGTGAATTTAAAAGAGTTTACTGTAAGGCTTGCCAGGTTAAAATCAACAAAAGATAATTAGAGGGAGGAAATAAACGAATGAAAGGCACTGTAAAATTTTTCAACGAAATGAAAGGTTTTGGATTTATAGCTGGAGAAGATGGAAAAGAATATTTTGTTCATCAAACTGCTTTGAGAGAAGGAGTTAGATTAAATGAAAACGATTCAGTTACATTTGATGTAGAGGAAGGCGATAGAGGTCCAAAAGCAACTAATGTTGAATTAGCATCTTCAGAAGAAAGTTCAGAAGAAAGTTCAGAAGAAAGTTCAGAAGAAGAAGCACAAGAAGAAAATAGCAAAGAAGAAGTTTCAGAATAAGCATATATTTCTTGTTTAGAACATTTTTTTTATTATTTTTTTATTTTTGTTAGATGGAGTGCTAGGGAATTAGATATTTAATAAAAAGCTTTAAAATTTCAGTAAAGAATATAAATACTTGAATATATAAATTTTTTAATGGATAAAGAATTAAAAATACTTCTTATGACCTCTGCTTTATTTATATTAGCAGGAGGGTTGTTTGGGCCTATTTATGCTGTATTTGTTGAAGAAATTGGAGGAGATTTATTAACAGCGGGAGCTGCATATAGTGTTTTTGCTATTGTTACTGGAGGCATAATATTTTTTTTGGCTAAATGGGAAGACAAAGTAAAACATCAAGAAAAACTAGTTGTTTTTGG
>JAHJRB010000088.1 GCA_018831025.1 Nanobdellota archaeon
AGTAAAATACTATCCTTTATAAACCCTAAAATCTAAGGTATATATGGAGCAAAAAAATGATATTAGAAAATAAAGAAACTGGAAAAATAAAATACATATATGATGAGAAAGAAACTTCAGAATTAATTTCATCTGGTTTTTGGAAAAAATTAAGTGGTATTGAAGTGAATAGATTAGCAATGAATTTTAAAAATTAACAAGATTTTTTACTCAACTATAAGTCTACCAACCATTAAATTCTTTCCCCAGCCACAAGGTGATTCACATCTATAAATAAATATCCCTTTAGTCTGCGCTTTAAAATCAAATGTCTTAGTAACATTAGGTTCAATGATTATTAAATCATTATACATATAACGACTTAATTTAAAACCAAAACTCTCATTTTTCTCACTAGTAACTAATTTTAATTTTATTGGTTCATTATATTTTACTTTAATAACATTAGGAACAAACTCCCATTTCTCAGCAAAAATAGTTATTTCCCTAGGTTGTTGTTTAATAACCAACCCAGTATTTTCTAAACACATTAACAATCCTACACTAGCTACTATTAAAACCAAAATTACTATTTTCTTTTCATTATCTAAACTCATTTTCTTTTGTTCAAACTTTTTCTAAAAGTTTGTTTTCTAAACTCAAGATAAGAATATAAAAATATATACAATACTAAAATAATTATTGCAGCTATAAAAATCCAAAATCCTTTTTCTAATACTATTACAATTAAAGTGAGCAACCCCAATAAATAAAATAATTTGCCTCCCATTTCATGAGTTTTCTTCCAAACTTTCTCATTAGCAAGTGTCCATGGCGTTCTCAACCCAATAAAATAATTTCTTTTGACATATTTCATCATATAACCAATATAAAAAAACATTAAAGCAAGTGCAGGCAGTACAAAATATTTAATTTGAATTATATAACCCTTAGCATTTAATATCATTCCTAAATAAATTGCCCAAAAAAATATTACAAAAACTAATTTAAAACCAAACATATATTTTTTATAAAAATTATCTACATTTTTCTTATAAACACTTATCTTAGGTATTACTAAAAATAATAAATACAAAATTGCTAAAAATACTGGCATAAAAAATAATCCAAACCCCTTAGAACTATAATCATCTATTTCCCCATTTATCCCCCAATGTGTTGGAATTTGACTAGGCATTGAAGGATATAAAAAAATGCTTACTATAATCATCAACAAAATCAAACTAATCAATATATACTCTCTTTTTTCCATATGCTTTTATAAAATTTCTAAATTTATATAATTATTGTTTTACTAAACATTTTTAAACTCTTTTTTTAATCTCTTTCTAATATGGAAATAATTTTAAAAACTTCAAAACGACAGGAAATGATTGATATTACATCTAAAGTCCAAGATATAGTTACTAATTCTAAAATAAAAAATGGTATGGTTTATGTTTTCTCTCAACATACAACAGCATCATTAATGATAAATGAAAAGGAAGAAAGATTATTAGAAGACATAAAAGAATTTTTAGAATCCTTCGCTCCGATAACAAAAAAATACAAACACGATGATATAGAAAAAAGAAATTGTTCTCCAGATGAACCCCTAAACGGTCATTCCCATTTAAGATCTCTTCTATTCAAAACCTCAGAAACAATTCCAGTTAAAAATGGAAAATTAAATTTGGGACAATGGCAATCCATTTTATTCATTGAGTTAGATGGTCCTAGAAGCAACAGGAAAATAACAGTTTCAATCATTAATTCAGAGTAGAGAAAGCTGTGACATCCTACTCTATTAAGAGTTTCCAGTGCCTATTGCTTCATCAGGAGCTCATCACGTTTAGTTCTTGCTTCATAGATCTTTGCCTTCAAAAAAGAAGGTCTTACATTGTCATCCGCAAGCGTAGAAATTTCCGTGTGTCCCACGGTATCTTTTAACATATTTATAGCAGCATTATGATCCCTATTTAATTTCAGACCACAGCTATCACATTTGAATACCCTTTTATTTAGTTTCATTTCCATTTCAAATCCACAATTACTACATCTTTTACTGCTTCCTTTTGTTTTAGTGCTTTCAATTAATAATCCACCGCTTGCTACGGCTTTGTAGGACAATAATTGAATAAACCTGTTCCAAGAAACATCATAAATATGTTTAGCTAAATATCTATTATGAACCATACCTTTGATATTTAATTTTTCAACTGCTATTAATCTATAGTTATTTACTAACTTTCTGCTTAACTTATGCAAAAAATCATTTCTTTGATTAAAAATTTTTATGTGTTGTCTAGCTATCTTTAATTTAACCTTCTTCCTACTTTTACTTCTTAATTTTTTTCTGCTTAATCTTCTTTGTAATTTCTTTAGTTTATCTTCAGATCTTATCAAAAATCTTGGATTTTCTACTTTTTCACCATTAGATAAAGTAGCAAAATTTTCTAAACCAACGTCAATTCCAATTGCATTATGGAGTCTATTATTTTTAATTTTTTTATTTTCTGCTTCACAACTAAAAAAAACATACCATTGATTAAATTTATTTACTTTGATTGTTAGTGTTTTAACTTTACCTTTAATAGTCCTATGATAAATGATGGGAATGTTTCCTATTTTAGAAAGTTTTAGTTTTTTATTAATCATAAACCCTGATTGAGGATATGTAATACTTTTTACTCTGCTCTTAAATCTTGGAAATCCTACTTTTTCTTTTTTTTCTTTAACTCTTCTGAAAAAATTCTCTAAAGCCTTACTGACTCTATCTGATATATTCTGTAAAGCTTGACTATGAACCTTAGAATAATAAGCAGGACATGTTATTTTTATATCTTTTATTATAGAATTAAAGTCATATTTTTTTGTTATTAAATATTCTTTATTTTGGTATAATAATTCATTATAGATTTCTTTACATATTTTAAATTGATAAAGAATCTTCCTTTGTTGTTTCTTATTAGGATATATTCTAAATTTATAAGTTATCATTTCATTAATAAAAAAGAATTAATGGCTTATAAGTCCAGCGCGGGTCTGTCGGATGTGTCGGATGAGTTGAATATATATTTTAAAGAATATAAAATTTTCTTTAG
>JAHJRB010000089.1 GCA_018831025.1 Nanobdellota archaeon
CAAAAGTGTCTGCTAACGATGAATGGATTGAATTATATAATCCCCAAGAAGAACCCGTAGATATTTCTGGATGGCACTTGATTTTTCAGCCGTTAAGTGGCACTCCTAAAATTACAGAATTTTCTGTTTCGGACGCAACAACGCCGATTATTGACGGTTTATCGTATTTTCTCATGGAAAGAACAAACGATGAAACAGTGAGCGATGTGCCAGCCGATTATATCTTTACAGGGGCGTTAAATAACGATGGAGGTGTGTTTGAGTTAAGAGATAATAATGATAACTTGATTGATAAACTCGATTGTTCCCAAGAATGGGTGGCAGGAGATAACGATAGTAAAATTTCCATGGAAAGAGACGGAGATATATGGAGAAATAATAACCTAATTATTAATAATGGTAAGGATGCTGGCGGTAATAATATTTTAGGAACACCAAAAGCTGAAAATAGCGTGGTTCAGGAAACTTTGATTCTTGGCTCTTTGCCTTTTGACAAATTTGATAAAATTACTTTAAGCAATCAAAGTGGAAAATATATTGTTAGAAGCAATATAACTGTTCCAGAAAACAAAACATTAATTATTGATCCAGGAGTCACTTTGAATTTTTATGATGAATATAGTGGATTAACAATTAATGGAACTCTTACAGCAATCGGGGAAGAAGATAATAAAATAACCTTTACTTCGGTGAAGGATCCTCTTTATGCTGGGGCTTGGGATGGAATATATTTTGAAGGTGTAGGTGCTAATAATTCTGAAATAAATAATATAATTCTAGAATATGCCGGAGGAAATAAAAATAGAAGGGGATTTGGTCTTGAGATAAAAGACAGTTCAATTAACATTCAAAACTCTCTTTTTGAGGGCAATAGATATTCAGGAATTCATTTGATTAATTCAGATTCTTTAATAGATAATGTTGAATTTTTAAAAACAGGAATGAATGACGCCAATTACGGATCTATAGGTTTATGGATAGAAGGAGGCAGTCCGACTATTCAAAATTCTTTGTTTAAAAATAATAGTTATGGATCTTATGTAGACTCTTATTTAGATAAAAGTGCAAAGCCGACCTTTAAAAATAATACCTTTGAAGAGAATGAAACAGTAATAAAACTTACAGAGGCCTCTTTTTATGGAGAGGGGAACATTCTTATTAACAATGAATTAGAGGGAGTTTTAGTTATGGGAAAGTTTATTGAAGACGCTGTTTTGCAATCTGACTTACCCTATATTGTAAGAAACAATGTTTCGGTGATTTCTAATCTTACTTTGGAACCGGGAGCAGTGGTTAAGTTCTACGATAAATCTAGTAGCTTTATAATTCCGGGAACTTTGAAGGCAATTGGGACTGAAAGTGATAAAATAACATTTACCTCTTCTGCCGAAGTCGGACTTCGGCAACCTGGGGATTGGGGGAAGATTTCTTTGAGTCCTGCCAGCATGGCAGAATTAGATAATATTATTTTAGAATATGGCGGAGGACTATTTAACTGGCCAGGTCTTGAAGTGGATCAGGCGGAATTGAGTTTAAAGAATTCTATCGTTCGGTTTAACGAAAACGCGGGCATATCGCTAATCAATAACGCAACAGCTATATTTGACGGAGTCCAGTTTAACGACAATAAATGCAATATCTCTGAAAATGACAGATGCATAGATCCCTAATTTTGCTTGACAGAGGGTGCTGATCTGCTAGTATAGAAAATCTTGTTCTTTATCTTTAATTTGTTCTTTTGGAGAATTTGACCTAGGTCTTTGGTTGTGTATAATTATAATATAATAGGGATATAAAGAATATGAACTCTAATAGTTTAATGAAAAAAGTTCTTGTATTAATTTTTCTACTTGTCATTTTGGTTGCAGTATTTGTAATACAGGGCGATAATTTTGGAGAAGGATATTTCTCTTGGTTAAAGATGAAGTTGATTGGAATGGGTCCAGAGCTTAATCTTGCCGAAGAGGACTCGGGATTAGATTTGACGGATATAAAAATGGAAAATGTGAGCAAGAAGCCAGAAGTTGAAGTTGAAGTTGAAGAACCCGTTGTTGTCAAAGAAGAGCCAAAACCAATTATTGAAGTAATTCCAGAAACTTCAGGTCCATCAATGTCTGAGGTTTTATTAGAGATAGAACAAGAAATTAATCAGATTGCCAAAGAGATAGAAAAGATAGACAACGAGATTAGAAGTCTACTTGAAATTACAAGATAAATAAATGGACAAGAAGAAACTTATTGAGCTTACTAATAAGCTTTATAAACTTACTTTATTTTTTCCCAAAAAAGAGCCGTTGAGATACAGAGTAAGAGAAACGGCTGATAGAATTTTGGAGAATTTTATTATCCAAAAAGTTATCCACAGGGACTTAGAAGTGATGGATGCTTATCTTGAAGTGGTGAAATGGCAGAGCTGGATAAGCTATTTTGACGTATTGAAGATGAAAGAGGAGTATGGTAAAATAAAAGATAGCCCAATAATTGAGAAACCTGAAGAAAAATTCAATGAACCTGGTTCATTGAATTTAAAGAAAAAAGAAAAATTCAATGAACCAGGTTCATTGAATTTAAGGCAAAGAAAAATATTAGAGATTTTAAAAGAAAAAGAGATGGTTCAGGTTTGGGAGGTTAATAAGATATTATCCGATGTATCTAAAAGAACATTGAGAAGAGATTTTGAGCAATTATTAAAACAAGGGCTTGTTGATAGGGTGGGGGAAAAAAGTAAGACTTTTTATAAATTAGCTAGGACATAGTAGGACAAAAGGATTGACATCTTTTGTCCTATGGTATAAAATGGAAGATCATAGAGAAATATTTACAAAAATATACGATACACACATAGATAAAATATACCGATTCATATTCTTGAAGGTAAATTCGCAAGATATTGCTCAAGATTTGTGTTCGGAAACGTTTGTACGTGCTTGGAATTGTTTTAAAGACGATAAGAAAGAAATAGATAATCCCCAGGCCTTTCTATACCAAATAGCTCGTAATCTAGTAATTGACCATTATAGAGAGAAGGGTAGGACACATATTGTCCAAGCAGAAAAGATTCCTATTATAGATCCTCGGATGGATCCAGAGGAAAAAAGCTTACAGGATTCAGACTTTGGAGATATACAAGCAGTAATGGCTAATATCAAGCCAGAATATCAAGATATTGTAACTTGGCATTATGTTGAGCAATTAACTGTTCCTGAAATAGCCAAAATGCTCAATAAAACAGAAGGAAATGTCCGGGTTACTTTGCACAGAGCATTAAAGTCAATTAAGAACAAAATAGAAGAGGTGTAATAAAACCCCTCTTTATCCGTCATAACTATAATGACAGAAAAACAACTCATTGCTAAAATTGAACGGCTTCGCCAAATTAAACCCGATTCTAATTGGGCTTCTTTGACTAAATCTCAAATTTTAGGTGAAAGTGACCGAGTCACTTTCGCGAAAGTGACTCGGTCACTTTTTGCTGAGATTATGAGAGGAGAGAGGTTTGTTTTAGGTCATAAATTGGCTTTTGCTACATTAACTGTATTTGTTGTTTTTGTTGGAGTGTTTGGATTTGCTCAAAGCTCTATGCCTGGTGATTCCCTCTTTAAGTTAAAGAAAATCACAGAACAAAGTCAGGCCGTTTTTATTGCTGAAAAAGATCAACCAAGTCATAACTTGGCCTTAGCCAACAAACGGCTAGATGATTTAACTAAAATAGCTGAAAATAATAAGGTGGATAGTTTAGCTGTAGCTATCAATGAATATAAGGAGAGTGTTGCAAAAGTGGCTGGGGACTTGGCAAATGGTGGAAATTCAGATATACTTAATAAATTAGTTGAATTAGGACAGAAAGAAGAACAGGTTAAATCCTTAGGAGTAGAAGTAGGAGAAAACGAAGAATTGAACACTGAATTAGCCAAAATAGTTGAGAGAATGGTTTTAGATATGGAGAATAGAGAATTGACGGAAGAAGAGGCAGAGTTGTTAAATAATATAAAATTTGAATATGAGCAAGGAAATTACTCCAAAGCATTGGAGATCCTGCTCTTGAAATAAATAATTAATCAAGGAGGGTCATTAAAGGATCTTAGTTTTCTGAGTAGTTGGCTGGCTGCCTAAAATATTTATACTCAAAAGATTAGGAAATTTGGTCGTCTAATGGTCATAAATTAAAAAGTTAAAATAAAAAACAAACACAAATATGATAAAAAATAGAATAATCGCAACTATTACTGGATTAGCAGTCGCTGCTATGATTGTTGTCCCTTCTTCTGCATCAGCTTTGACAGCTGCTGAATTGCAAGCACAAATTAATGCCTTAATGGCACAATTAGCCGTTTTGCAGCAACAGTTGACAGATATGGGTGGAACTACAGGTGGCACAGTAACAGGTTGTACAATTACTTCCTTCACTACAAACTTAAAGGTGGGTGATTCAGGCGCAAGTGTTAAGTGTCTTCAAATAGTGCTTAACTCTGTTTCTGATACTCAGCTTTCAGCTGGTGTCGGATCTCCTGGACAAGAAACAGAATATTTTGGTCCTAAGACTAAAACAGCTGTTATTAAATTCCAAGAGAAATATGCTGCTGATATTTTAGCAGTATATGGTTTAACTGCTGGTACTGGTTTTGTTGGTTCAACAACCAGAGCTAAGTTAGACACATTGCTATCAAGTGGAAGTGGAACAGTTCCAACTGATCCTACAGACCCAACTGATCCTACAGATCCAGTTGATCCAGGACCAGCCGGTTCTTTGATTGTTACTTTAGCTAGTAACACTCCAGCCGCTCAAACCGTTCCAGCTAACGCTACAGCCGCTGCTTACAACGTCCCTTCTACTAAGATTAACTTTACTGCAGGCGCTGGCGCTGTAACTGTTACTGGATTAAAAATCTTAAGATCTGGTTTAAGTCAAGACGCTGCTGTTAGTAGCATTAAGATTTTTGATGAAGAGGGTAATCAGCTTGGAACAAGCCAAAGTATTGGCTCAAGCCACAAAGCCAACTTTAATAACATTTCTTTCGTAATTCCAGCTAATACTACCAAAACACTTACTATAAAAGTAAGTTATACAGTATCAGCTACTTACACTGGAAATGTTTTAGGTTTTGGAATTGAATCAGCAAGTGATATTACTTCAAACGCTACTTCTACATCAGGAAGTTTTGCTTTGGTGGGTAATAGCACAACCTTGACCTCTTCAGTAACTATTGGTACAGCAACATTGTATAATGGTTCTTTAGGAACAAGAAACGGAACAGATCTTTACGTTGATCCTAATGATAAAGACATTAGATTTACTCAAGTTAAGATTTCAGCCGGTTCTGGTGAAGGATTCATTGTTCAACAAGTAACAGCCGTTAAAAACGGAACTGTTTCTGCTGCTGATGTTACTAATATTAGATTAGTTAACGACAATACAGGAGAGACCTTAGGAACTGTTGCTTCTCTTAATGCTGATGGTAGAGCTGTATTTGCAGGATTAAATGTAGCTGTTGGTAAAGGATTAAGCGTAGAATTAAGTATTATTGCCGACATGAACGACTCTGGCTCTGGTAGAACAGTGGCCTTTGATCTTCATGATGGCTCTGCTTACACTATTGAAGTTGTAGGTGGTACTTATGGCTTTGGTTTAACGCCAACCTACAATAATTTCTGTGCTTCAGCTGGTACTTGTACCACTCAAACAGTTAACCAAGGTTATGTAACAATTCAGAAATCAGCATCAACTCCAGCCACTGGCTATATTGCTATTGGAGCAAGCCAAGTTGAGTTAGGTGCTTTTGACTTTACCGTAACCGGTGAACCAATTAATGTTACCTCAACCCAAGTATTAATGACCATATCAGGAGCCACTGCCACGCAGTTTACTAATGTTACTGGTTATAATGATGATGGTGAGGCCTTATTTGGTCCTAAAGACGGAACTGACGCAGATGCTGATGATGACGAAACATTAACCTTTACCGATGGTTATACCCTTCCAATAGGTGTTAACACTATTCACATTAAGGCAAATGTTGCTACTGATGTGACAGCTACTACGGATTCCATTACTGTTGCAATTCCACTTAACACATTAGTTGCTAAAGGTGCTGTTTCTGGCAGAACAACCTATACAACTTCTACAACAGGAACTGGAACTGTTGCTCCAACTGCGACTAGATCAGCTAACTTGCAGACCGTTCAAGGTCCTACTTTAGCTGTTGTTACTGCTGGAACACCTGTTACCAGTAGTGTAGTTGCCAACGCTCAAAATGAGACATTCGCTTATTTTGATCTTGACGCTACAAGTTCTGGTGAAGATATAAAGGTTACTCAGATACTCGTAGCTGACACTACTAATGGTAGTACTGCCAATACAGCTGCTGACGAAGAGGTTATAAATTTAGAATTATGGGGCGACCCAGACACTACTGATAGTGTTACTGAATTTGTAAGGTTAGAAACAAGTAGTTCAACAGCCATACAGAATACAACTACAGCTGTAACTACCTTTACCTTCAAGAAACCTCTTAAGATAAAGAAGGGAACAATCACAAGATTGACTCTTATTGCCGATCTAACATCAGCTGCTACTAATGGTCATCAGCACTTGATCGTAGATGCTACAGATAATGTAGTTTCAACTGGATATACCACTGGAACAGCTGTTACGGAATCGTATGCTGGTACTGGTCAACTCCAAACAGCTACATCTGTCGGTCTATTGAAGATCGTTAAATCAGCAAGTATTCCCGTTCAGGCACAATTTGTTGCAGGAACTACTGGTAATGTTATGATGTCATACAGATTGTTTGCATCATACGAAGATATCGGTGTTACTACACTTAAGATTGCTACTGAGGGAACTGTTGCTGCTGTTAGAGCCAGTGTTGCTAAGGTAAAAGTATTCTACGAAGGTGCTCAAATTGGTGCCATTGCTGGATATAACTTAGACGCTGGTGGTGACGCCGTTATTACTTTGAACGCTGGAGAATTGGTTGTTCCAAAGGATACATGGACTGATCTTGAGATTAGAGTTGACTTAAGCGAAAAATCTCAACTAACTGACAATACAGCTATTGAGATTGGATTAGCTGACTACGCTGCTCTTATTGCAAACTCAACCGACGCCTCATGGGGAGACAACGGTGCTGATAGTGCCGCTTCTCAATCATATTACGCTATAGCTACTGGTGCAAAATCTGGTACTACAATCGTAAATAATGAGTCCACAGGTTGGATTAATAGCACGGCAACAACTGCTGGTGTAATTAATGCTAGTTATGCTCATCAACTATACGATGGTGTATTGGTTATTAGCAAAAACAGCTCTTCTCCTTCATCAACTCAAGCCGCTGGTGATGGTTCAGAGGTCTTAAGATTAGATCTTGAAGCTGTTGGTGATGATATCACTATCAACGAGATGGAGTTCTGTGTAGCTGGTACTGCTACGGACGTTGTTGGAACAGGAAGCGTAACCCTTAAAGATGTTGGTGGAGGCACAACTTATGCCACATTAACTCAGAGCGGTTATGATGCTTATCTGGACACAACGTTAGGTGCAAGTACCTATTACCCAATGGATCCATTGTCATTAGGCGGAACTGTTAGTTGTTTCTCTTTTGGTGATGATCCTCAGACAGCTAATACTCTCGCTGGTAAAGCTGGAAAGAATAATGAACCATTCTCAACTACGTTGGAGATTGCCGAAGGTACAACAAAGACCGTTAAGCTCTTTGGAGATACTACAGGTGCTGCAACTACATTGAACTTGCAAGTTTCATTAAAGGCTAACCCAAGTGCTAGCTTTGATGCTACAACTTCAGGTGTTGAATGGCAGAATAATTCTGGTAATGATATAGACGAGTTAATCACTAAGAACACACCAATCACTGGTGGATCTCTATTGTACTAATCTCGTTTAGTTAATCTCGTTTAGCATAAGCTTTTCTTGTGAAAAAGCTTAAGCCAAGAATTACCCCGCCCCCTTACAGGGAGCGGGGTTTTTCTTGTTTTATTTTTTGATATGGTATGATGACGGTATTGGACATCCGATGTTCAATATACTATAATATAATATATGAAGAGAGAAATCGTTCAAGGTGAATATTACCATGTTTTAAATAGAGGCAACAACAAACAGCCCATATTTAAAGACGAAAGGGATAGAATTAGATTATTGTTTTCGATTCTTTATTTTCAATCCCCACAAACTCTCAATAATATTCCCAAACGAATAAACCGCTATATTGAACATCGGATGTTCAATACTTCTGAAGGAGTAACTAATAAAATATTAGAGGAGCGATATGTTGAATTGATTGGTTTTGTACTTATGCCAAACCATTTTCACTTAATCCTCCGTGAATTAAAAGCAGGAGGTATTTCTAAATACATGCAAAGAGTCTCAAATAGCTTTACAAAATATTCTAATACCAAGAATAAGACATCTGGACATCTTTTTCAGGGATCGTTTAAAATTATTCACATTAAAGATGATAATCAACTTCTTTATCTCTCTGCTTATGTTCACCGAAATATTAGAGAAGTTAAAGGATGGAAAAACAAAGAACATCTTTATCCTTGGTCGAGTTTTCAGGACTATGTGGCTGAAAATCGTTGGGGAGAATTACTAAAAACAGATATCATACTTGAGCAGTTTCCCAATAAAGATAAATATAAGCTATTTGTTAAAGAAAGCGGGGCTAAAGAAGAGTGTCAAACATCCGATGTTTGACACTTTGTGTCAACTCATTTAACAATCAAACCGAAACGGGTTCTTGACTAAAGGTTGAAAATCTAACCGAAAGCTTTTTGTTAAAGTCGACCCTTAATGAATTATTCTTCTCTTGATAGGCCTTAGCAAGTAAGCTAAGCTTTCTA
>JAHJRB010000090.1 GCA_018831025.1 Nanobdellota archaeon
ATGCGTTAAGAAAAGAAAAAGTAGATGAAAAAATATTAAGTTTAATTGGATTTAAAGTTACTAAGATAAATGGTTTATTTTTAGGGAACTTTTTGGGTGTTAAATTTGCTGAGAATTTGAGTGATGTTAAAAAATATATAAAAACTAATAATTTGGTTGTGTGCGGTGCCTTGAAGTTTAATCCAAACAGCACTACTGATAGTACTTCCAGTAAAGTTGCCAGAGCTATAAATGCGGATGTTTTTGTTAATATAACTAATGTAAAAGGGCTTTTTAATAAAGATCCTAAATTAAAAGGTGCTAAGTTTATTCCTGAAATAAGCTTTAAAGATTTTAAGAAAAAAGCTAATAAACTAAAATATAAGGCCGGACAACATTTTGTGCTTGACCAAAGATCTTCTAAAATAATTGGTAAATATAAAATTAAAACTGTTATAATAAAAGATATTGAAAATTTAGTTAAAATTATTAATGGTGAAAAGTTTATTGGAACTACGATATCATGAAAGTAATCTGCGTTTCTGGAAGTGTTGGAGTTGGAAAAACAACTTATGCTAAAAGATTAGCTAAAAAATTAAGATATGAGTATATTGATTTGAATAAGGTAATTAATGAAAATAGATTAAAAGAAAAATATGATAGAAAAAGAAAATGCTATGAAATTGATGTTAAAAAATTAAATAAAGTTTTAATTAAATTAATTAAAGAAAGTGAAAAAAGTTTAGTTATTGATGGACATTTAAGCCATTATCTGCCTAAAGAGTATATTACTAAAGTTATAATTCTTAAATGTGATTTAAAAAAATTAAGAAAAAGATTAGAAAAAAGGGGATATAGCAAAAGTAAAATAACAGAGAATTTAGAGGCAGAAATCTTTGATGTTTGTTTTGAAGAAGCCAGGAGAATTGGACATAAATTAGAAGTTATTGAGAGTTAGTTATTTTCCAAAGCGTCTTTGTCTTTTTGAATACTCTTCTAAACAAGAAATAAAATGTTCTTTGCTAAATTCTGGCCATAAAACATTTGGTAAAAAAATAATTTCTGCATAGCTGCCTTGCCATAATAAAAATCCGGATAATCTAGATTCAGAAGTTCTAATAATTAAATCTGGTTCTGATTCTAAGTAAATATTTTTTTTGAAAACTTCTTCATTAATATCTTCTACATTTAATTTTCCATCTTTTATTTGCTGAGATATTTTTTTTGTTGCATCTATAATTTCAGCTCTTCCTCCGTAAGCCATTGCAAAGTTAACAATATAATCAGAATAAGTTTTGGTTGCCTCCATAAGGTCTTTCATAGCTTTTTTAACTTTTTCTGGAAACATTTCAATTCTGCCAATGAAATTAATTTTTATTTTGTTTTCATGGATTTTTTTATTTTCTTTTGTTTCTTTAAATGCTCTTTCGAATAAATTCATTAAATAATCAAATTCTTTTTTTGGTCTGTCAAAATTCTCTATAGAAAAGGCATATAGTGTTAATTCTTTAATTTTAAACTCTTTACACCATTCAAATAACTTTTCTATTTTTTTATATCCCCATTCATGTCCTTTGAAAGGTTTTAGCATTAATCTTTTTGCGAAACGACGGTTTCCGTCTAAGATAATTCCAACATGTTTTAGTATATGGGTTTTTGTAGGTTTCATCTAAAGTTATGGATAAAAATTAAATTTAAATAGTTTTCGAATGTTTTAAGTAATATATGAGAATGACTCGTGTTGTAAAGGTTGGGAGTGTTAGTATGGGAGGAGGAAATCCTATTACTGTTCAAAGTATGTGTGATACTTTAACAAAAAATGTTAAAATTACAGTAAATCAGATTCTTGAGTTAGAAGATGTTGGATGTGAACTTATTAGAGTAGCAGTTCCAGATATGGTCTCTGTAAAATCTTTAAAAGAAATAAAAAAACAGATTAATATTCCTTTGATTGCAGATATACACTTTGATCATAAACTTGCTCTTGCATCTATTCCTTATGTAGATAAAATTAGAATAAACCCTGGAAATATTGGAAATGAAAGAAAAGTGAAAGAAATAATTGAGAAATTAAAAGAGTATAATGTTCCTGTGAGAATTGGTGCGAATTCTGGTTCAGTAGAAAAAGAGTTTTCTCATTTACCTAGAGATGAAGCACTAGTCAAGTCTACGATGAAATGGGTCAGATTTTTTGAAGAAAATGAATTTTATAATCTTGTAATTGCTATTAAAGCAAGTACTGTTATGGAAACAATTAAAGCAAATAAAGCGATATCTACTTTGGTAGATTATCCCCTTCATATAGGGGTTACAGAAGCAGGAACACGATATCCGGGTCTTGTTAAATCTTCTGTTGGTATTGGTTCTTTACTGTCTCAGGGAATTGGGGATACTATCCGGGTTTCGCTTACAGCAAATCCTATTGAGGAAATAAGAGCAGGAATTGAAATATTAAAGGCACTCGGATTGAGAAAAGGAAAAAATATTATTTCTTGCCCGACTTGTGCTCGGTCTGGTATTAATGTTAAAAAAATTGCAGAAGAAATAGATAAAAAAACAAAGAATCTTAATAAAGAGATATCTATTGCTGTGATGGGTTGTGCTGTTAATGGTCCTGGAGAAGCTAAGCATGCAGATATTGGTATTGCTGGAGGAAAAAATTGTGTTATTTTATTTAAGAAAGGAAAAATTATTAAAAAAATAGATGAAAAAGAAGCTGTTAATGCTCTTTTGAAAGAAATTGATGAAGTTATGGATAAAAATTAAATTTAAATAGTTTTCGAATGTTTTAAAAATTAACTTATATAGTAAAGTATTATGATTGATTTTGTATTAAATAAAAGTTTGATTGGAGAAGCTAAGAATTTTGGATTTTCTGAGATTGTTTATATTAAAGATATTAAAGCAGTTGAAGGAAAAAATGATAATATAATTAGAAAAGCATTTGAGAATGAGAATATAGATATTGTTTATGGTATTGAGAAGTTTAGAATAAAGGATAAAATGCATTATAAGGAC
>JAHJRB010000091.1 GCA_018831025.1 Nanobdellota archaeon
AAACCAAATTATCTTATCTATTTTTGACTCCACTTTTCTTTAAAGTGTGACGCGGGAGTGCCAGAGCGGAAAATGGGCTAGGCTTAGGACCTAGTGACTTAGTGTCTACGCAGGTTCAAATCCTGTCTCCCGCAAATTTTTCTAAGAATTATTTACAAATTCCAACAGAATACGCCTTATTAATATCTGCTTCAGCAAAATTAATCCTAATATTTTCAGTATTACATTGTGTATTTGGAACACACTCTTTAATTTCTTGTTCACAAACATTTGAATTACTGCATTTATATTCAATCACTTTTGTCTTATCTTGATTACATTCATCAGCTTTAACAACATAAGTACTAGTTCTAGCTGAAGTGTCTAAATATTTACAAACACCATAGGTTCCAATAGTATTAGTAGCATCATTATCAAAGCAAACTTTACTACACTTTCCCATACTACAAATTCCCCCATTACCACAATCTTGAGTACTGCTAACACAATTTCCTCCACTACAATAATAATCTAAAGCCTGATTCCCATTGCATCCATCAGCATTGACCCCATTAACATCAACACAAACACCATCAACATTAAAGTTAACTCCTTCATCACTATCTAAACACCCGCCTTTTTCTCTATTATAAACTAATATCTTTTTAGTTATCTCACTTATCTTCCCCGCATCATTCCTACATAATTCTCCACCTCCAAAGCTTCTGGGTAAAATTAATTGAACTTTAACATCATAGATCCCTGTACTGGGAGCATTTCCTCCAGTAGGAATATTCCAGACAGTAAATACTCCACTTAAGGCATCATTATAAGTAGTTTCATCCAATAAAGAAAATAATCTAGCGCCAGTAATCTCTGTTTTTACTAAAATTTGTCCAGCACCTGCAGTTCCGCCAGTAATTCTTAAATCACTTAATCTGATATCCACTTTTTCTCCAGGAACGAATTTCCTAACAACACTATTTATTCCAGTAATCTCACTTCCACTATCAAAATTAAAATTACTAAATTGTGAATAACAATTTGTTTGAACAGTCCCCCCTCCTAAAGTAGCAGATGCTTTATTTGGATGTCCATCTTCTCTATATTCTTGATAATTATTATATCCATCTTCATCAGGGTCCTCACTTCCATCCCCTTCTCCATTCCCATCACTATCAGGATTATCTGGATTTAATCTATTTTCCTTACCACTAGCAATTAAGGCTTTACAATTTGTTTCATCCTCTGGATTTACAAAATTAGATCTTGCTGAATTACAATCATATCTTACTTCCCAATCATCAGGAAGCCTATCCCCATCTCTATCGGGAACTGTATCATCAGTAAATAAATCTAAATCACTAAGCAACCCGCCTGAACTTCCCCCGCCAGGAGGATAACATCTTATCCTCTGTGCTTCTTGAGGTAATTCAAAGCATAACTTAGTATATTCAATATCATCAGTAATTTCAATATAATCAGAGTTAAAATCACCAACATTCTCTAAAATATCATCATATATTGGTCTTTTAGCTCCTGCATCATTTTCTAAATAAACTCTATACCTTAAAGTTTCCTTTCCGGCAACTACCATCCAATAAACTTCATAAGCATATACAGGTCTTCCTCCTTCACCCAAATAAGCAACCTTATAATTAAAATTGCTTGAGGTTGTACTTTCTATATTAATCCTATCTAAGTCATGAGAATAAATCCCACTTAATTCAGGAACTCTTCTATAAATTGCTATAGAACACATAGTTCTAGCTAAAGAATAATCTTGATAACCTAAAACACCTCTTCCCCCAGAACTTCCAACAGTTTTAAGTTCTTGTCCAAAAGTTTTTACATTTTGAATAGCTAAATCTGTCCTTCCTCTGAATCCCTCTGCTTCTCCTGCCTCAATTTGAGCATTAACAACATTTTTATTTTGAGGATTATCTTCTTTTGCATCAGATAATATAGATAAGAAACTAAATCCATCCCAAGTTTCAATCTCTTTAATAACAAATTCGCAAATTCCTTCCTTAAGATATTGGTCACATTTTCCAATAAATTCTCCAGAGGTCTTAGCTCTCAACATACAAGTTCTCCAATCCATAGCAATAGCTCTTAATCTATACATATTGATTAACAACCCACTCACACATCCGCAACCAGTACTCAAAATTAAACTATTTTGGATACTTGCATCTTTAGATAATTCTGCAAAGGATTTATCACATCCAAAAGGCCTTAGATTCAAAAATCTACACCAAGTTCTAGGACAAACAGTAGCAGCACAAGCAGACCTACCACTTAAAATAAAACTATCTTTATATATTCCAATATTTTTAAATCTTTCAGGACCGTACCAAACAAACTTCGCAAAGTCATTAAAACCACCCCAAAAAAAGCTTAATCCTGCTCCGAGAAGAACAATACCAACAGCTCTCCAACAATTAGTACTTACAAAACTAAAAATAGTTTCTAAGGTAGGAATCATCTTTTCAGTAGCCCCTATAATCGCATCTGCTGTATCAATTCCAGCATCTAAAAACCAACCCGGTGCCTGTAAAGCTAAACTATCTATTGGAACAATAACAGTAAACTCATCAATTTCAGGAGGATAAATAGCACTACATCTTCCTGTAGTTCTTTCTCCATCTTCCTCAGTAATTCTTTCCCTGCAAGAATTTATAGTTGCCCTACAAGTAAACTCAATCTCATCAATACCATATTCGTGTCTATAATTAAGAATATTCTTAGGTCTCACTAATTCTTCAGATTGTTGGCTTAGTCTAATAACCAAATCAGAATTCAAATCACTATTGTTTAAATCAGAAGTACTTACACTCCCATAGTCCCCTTCAACATATTCCACTCCCTCTCTTTCCAATCTTAATCCAATTCTTCCTCCACTTAAATCTCCTTGAGTAGCAGAATCCACATCAGGAACAGAAGCTTCGCTCGTTAATATAACTCCCCTCCCATTATCACATCTAAAACTTGCGCTTCTAAATTGAATTCTCTCTCCTTCAGTCAGGTATTCAGTGTTCATAATAAAATTAATAGGTTGATAAACTCTAATCCCTTGTCTTTGATCTGTTAACCAATTAGCTTCAACAGTTCTAGGTCTCATGTCTCCTAGATGCACACTCCAATAATTGCTATAACCTATTAATTGACTCTCACTACAACCAGATCTATCTCCTAAGGTATAGGCATTCTCCCCTTCAGGAGTTCCAGAGCATAAATCTCCTAGGGTAGTAACTGTACATCCAATTTGAGTAAATCCTACAAAGCCTTCCATCTTAGTATAATCTTCTCTAGGGTCATTACAAACCCCATCATTATCATTATCGTAAGCAGACTTGGTTCCGAGAGTCCCACTAGGACTTCCAGCACTTCCTTCAGTAACTGTTTGGGAAGTAACTGCAAAAGAAACAGGAATTAAAACTATTAAAAAAATACAAAATATCCCTATAAATTTATTTATCATCTTAACTATACTCCGGATCTAACATGGGCCTATAATTTTCGGTTAAATCTGCCATCTCATATCCTCTAACTAAGTCCTGTACAAATCTAGGCCTTATACCAAATACATTGAAATTAATATTATCATTCAACAAATCTCCTTCAGTAATATCCAAGACAAATTCTACATGCCCTAAAACAACTTCATTTACTTCTTGGTCTTCAATCTCAATTCCTTGAACATTCTGTCCTTCCAAAATCATATTTTCTTTTAAATTCAAATCAATAACCGCATCATATCTTCCAGGAACTAATTTAATCTTATTTTCCTCAGAAGGAGAGTAAATAATGCTAATTCTCTCATCATATCCTCCAAACTCATTATTTATTTTATTTAATTGTAATATAACATTTTCATTAGTTCTAACATCCCTATTGCCAATAACTTCATTTCTTTCATCTAAATCAATAATTTTTATTCCTAGATTTAGTTCTCTATAGGGTTCTAGATTAGCAACTATACTTCTTTCCGGAGCATCTAAGGTATCCAATCTCGTTCTGTAGATACCATAACCTTCTTTGTCTAATTGAATTTCTCCCCCATAACAAATAGGGAATTTTTCCTTAAACCCAATAGTTCCATCCTCTTTTTCTTTAGTCTCTCCAACAATGCAACTATTTATCCCACAAATATAATTGATTCTAACTCCGATTAACTCTTCTCCGTTAATATTATCATAAACTTTCACTTCCACATCATTACTCAATCTTTGATTTTCCTCACAAAATAATCCTGTCGCATCAATCCTTCTTGGAGTTGTTCCAAAAGCACTTCTCCTCCCATAATTGTCCTCCATATAAACTTCTATAGGGAAATTAAAAAGTTCTCCATCCGTTTCCAAAGAAACAACAACAGGATAAAACATTGTATATCTAAAATCATAGCTATTAAAGCAAAGGTCAGGAGACAGAGGCAATGGTATCCTTAAAACATTAGACCTCATTAGTATTCCTTGTCTAGGCTGAACTTCCAAAACAAAAGGCCATCCTTCAAAAAAGTTAAACTGTACATTCACATCATCATGATCATTGTTAAACACATTATCAATTATCATAAAATTATAATCTTCGCCATAATCATAGGTTATAGTTTTTTCAAGTTGAATTTTAGGTGTTTCTATACTAATCCTTCTTCTCAATTCATTTCCTAAACTAATAAAATTATATACTATTGGATTACATTTATAATCAAAAGAAGCATAGGGTGCAATACCGCTATCTTTATCTTTAGACCATGCAGAAATCAGATTTAAAACTATAAACTCTATAGGTGCATTCCTCAATTCCCTATCAACTATATCATTAGCCATCTCATAAAATTCTTTAATTCTAGAAGATATAGAAACTAAAACATAATTACCTAAATCAAATTCATTTTCCTTTATCTGGACTTTTAAAGCAGAATTCAATTTTACTTTTACATTATTATTTCCGATATCAACATTAACATCAATTCCATCATCACTAAAAACATACCCTTGTTCTTTGTAAGTCCCAAATCCACATTCATCAGCAAATCTACCTTCAATATAATTTTCCAAATCCATCTCCATGCCATTAATAGAAGGAATATTTGTTGTTATTGATTCTCCATATACCCAATAAGGGATTTTAATATTCTCAGTAAACTGCAGATAAGTTCTTGGATTAGTAGATATTCTATCAGGGAAGGTAATATAACCCCCTTGTAATCCCATTATTCTAATTCCGTCTTTGCTTAAATCTTCTATACAACCACTTACATAATTAACAATACCCTGAGCTTGCTCAGGAACAACAGCAGTTTTAAACAAAGTCTCTTGTATTTTTTCCCTAAATTCTTCACTTCTTAAATAACTAACAGTAAATGCAATCATAACTATTATAATTCCTAAAATAATAAATATCGTAACTTGTCCTTTTTTCCCTTTTTCCGTGAACGCTTTTCTAAAGGGTTCTTGACCTCTTTTTCCCAGTTTCATTTTTGTTTTGCTGAAGCTTTTTTAAAAGCTTCTACCTTCTTTCTTATTAATTCTATTATTTCGGTATTCAAATCTCTATTAATTTTAGACTTAAAACTATCCCAAAGTTTTTCATCTTCTATTAGAAGAAGGTACTTTTTCATTGTCTTTTAATTAGACTTTATAATATTTAAATCTTTCTTAGTTACTTACTTAGTAATTTACTTACTAAGAATAACATATCTTTAATCTAAACTCATAACCGCCTGGAAATCTTGCAGGACTAGCACTTATTCCTTCTTCACAACCTTCTCCTAAATCTATAAGGGGGGTAGGTTCTCCAGAAACAAATCCTTCAAATTTATATTTCTCATTTTCTCTCAAAGTTTTTCCAAAAATATTCTGCAGTAATTCTTCCTCATGACCACAACTATCAGTATTACTATTTACATTATCTAAACATCTTCTAAGGAAATCCCTCATAGGAGCTTCTATACTTCCATCCACATTAGAAACAGTAACCTTCATTACAGCATTTAGTAAATTATTAACCCTAAAATTACTTCTAAGAGTAACACTGCTTGTATCTTCTTGTTTAATTTTAATAAAAAATAATAATGAAAAAAGCAATAACAATACTATTATAATCAATCCAAATATCTCCGCTTGTCCTTTTCTTTTCATTTTTTTGTAAAAATTTTTTTTAAAAGTTTTATTATGCATTTGAAGTCACCACCAATTTTCCGATAACATATTTTCCATTGTCTGGAATATAAACTGAAACTGGAGTTGTATACTTTAATCCTTCATCACTATAATCACCTTTTAAAGAAAATAAATTAAAAACATTACAATTAATTAACTTGGACTCATCACACTCAATAGAACCTGCAACTTCAGGATAAACAATTTTAACTACTAAACTATTTATTTCTAATTCTTCATAATAGTTATTTTTAACATCAGTATCTTCATACAAAACTTGCCCGAAAGCAACAAGTTTTCTGGCATCTAAACACTCACTTTCAATATTAGTAATACTACATTTTAATTCAGGTAAGTTGGCAATAACATTAACAAGGCTGGAAAATTTCTCCTCTAAAATTTCCTCTTTAGTTTCCCTTAAACTAGAATAGCTAAATCTAAAGTAAACGATTAAAGAAATAATTAATAAGACTAAAAATACTATTAAAACCATTATCTTAATTCCAATTTCCAATTGTCCTTTTTTATTCAAAATATCAGTTCGCATTCTCCTATCCTAACCAACCGATCATTTGTTTGCTTAATTTCTTTTACAGATTCCATAACATTAAAATCTACTTCTCTAACCCATTCAGAATTTATTCCCATCACTGCACAAGAATGTGGAGAACTAGCAAAATTTTCAATCTTTTTAGCATAAATTTCAGCAACATCTCTAGCCTTAATTTCTGCATAATCTTTTAAACATTTAAAATTATTTTCATCAGAAAAAATAGCAGCAAAAATCATAGCATCACCAACAAAAGTATAAACTGTCTCATCAAAACAAATTTTTCCATAATATTCTCCTAATGTATCCTGTTTTTTATAGAATATTTTTTTCCCAGAATTATCCATACAATTTCCATTTTCTGATTCTTCAAAACTAATTTCTTCTCCGTAAGGATCTATAATATCTATATTACTAGGAATCTTTTCAAGTAATCCTAAAGGAATAACTCCTTCAAAATTATATTTCTTATCCGTTAAAAAAATAAAATTGGTTACCTTAAAAGGCACATTCCAATCAAGAGTAAATAAAGAAAAACTATTAGACTTTAGTTCAGAAGGAGCAAAAACTACCTTCCCTTTTAATGACTTTCCAGCTTTTTTATTAATATATAATTTCTCCTTCTCAAGAGTATCTTCATTACACTTAAATTCCAATTTAATTGGCTTCCCTAATTCTAGAGTTGTTCCTATTAAGCTACTTTTCAAAGAGCCAAAAG
This sequence comes from Nanobdellota archaeon, assembly GCA_018831025.1. Taxonomy (GTDB): domain Archaea; phylum Nanobdellota; class Nanobdellia; order SCGC-AAA011-G17; family ARS1403; genus JAHJRB01. The sequence continues at coordinate 7,415 of JAHJRB010000091.1, forward strand.
TTATATCCAATTCCTCCACAGCCACTTGTGCACTTACTCTTCCAAATAAATCTGTATGTTGTACAGAAAAATAAACAAGAGATAAAAGTATTATAACTCCTGCAATCATAGCAAAAATCCAGCTAAACATAACAGCAAATCCTTTTTTATTCATTTTTGTATCTCAACAAACCTTCCAATATTTTTTAGTTTAATTTTTAATCTTCCACCACTAACAGGCACACATTCAGGATTACTCAAAACAACAAAATTAGTTACATTATATCTATTTTCTCTAAATTCAGTTTCAGGAAAAACGAAAACATTACTATAAGAGCTTAAAGAAGTTAAATAAGTACTATACGAACCCCCAATATTTCCAGTAATATTAGTAAAGCAAACCTCTTTAACTCCATTAGGTAATAAAAATTCCCTAGTTCCGCTACTCCATATATCCAAATAATAAAAATCATTAACTCCTCTTTCTAGATTTTTAAAAAAATCAACAAGCAGTACTTCATCTTTTAAATCCTCTCCTTGTCTTATAATTTTAACACCAAAAAATAAAATACTAACTGCTAGAATTAAAACAAAAATCCATACAAATATTTGTTCTGTCTGCCCTTTTCTGTTC
>JAHJRB010000092.1 GCA_018831025.1 Nanobdellota archaeon
AAAAATGAAGAAAGGCGTTAACCCGAGTTCAAATCTCGGAGGGAGCGCTTATTTTAAATTAATCTTAAAAAATTATAGAATAAAAAAATAAAAAAATTAATAAAGACTTTTTGGCTCGTTTCTGACTGTTCCGGAAATAGTACCGCTGCTTCTCATTAGGTTTCTTTCAACTCCGGTCCATTCCCCTGTATCAGAATCTATTCCAACGATTGGGTAGAAGACATATTCTACGATATACTCTGCTTCATTAACTTCGTCTCCTGCTTTTAATTTTGTACATGGTAAAGAGACTAATGTTTCTGTACGGATTGAATAACCTTGGTTTGCTTTAGGTTTATCTGCAAATACTTTTTCACAGCCCAAAGCAGAGATTTTTTTCAAATGAGTATAACCGTCTCTTGTTGTTTTTAATTTAAAGAATATTTCATCTTTGGTTAAATAACTTGCTAAGCATTCGAAATATGTTGTTCCTGTACAAGCATCATTAACTGTTATTTCAACTTCTTCTACTTCTTTAGTTTCTGTTGGTGTTGGAGTTGTTTCTGTTGGTGTTGTTTCTTCTACTACCCCATCTTCATCTGAATCACAGATTTGATCTGCATCTTTATCTAAGCAGCATTCGCCACTTTTAAACTCAAAATAAGGAGCATTGCAAACAGTGTCTTTTACGGCTGAACCTGTTGAAGTTTCTGGGTCCAATACTGAACATCCATTCAAAGCTACAAGTAAAACTAAGAATATTGCCGACAATAATTTGATTTTCATACCAAAAAGAAAGTTGATTTAATATATAAATTTTTTTATTTTTAGGAATCTTTCTTAAAAAGAAACGTTCACGAAAGAAGAAAAAATAGAAAATGAAAAGCTTTTTAAACTAGGGATTTAATTAAAAACGTATAAAACTCGCCCGCCACGAGAGTACTCAATGGAGCTCACGGTGAAAACCTGGCAATGAGCTTGGGAGTTAGTGTTGCGGGCTATATTTACCAAAAAGAACAAGTCAAAAAATCATATTTCATCAAATTTCACTTTATTTAAAAAAAGAAGGTAATAGAAATACTTGTTCTGTAATTGGTTAATGGGGGGAATAAAATGGGAAAAATTAGCCCAGTAAGTGCAAAATACATAGTGCACGGTCATATTGAAATAGAAGGAGTTGTTGAAAGGCCTGATGTTATAGGTGCCATTTTTGGTCAAACTGAGGGGTTATTAGGCGAAGATTTAGAATTAAGAGAATTACAGAGAAGTGGACGTATCGGAAGAATTGATGTTAAAACAGACATAAGATCTGGGAAAACTGAGGGAGAGATTATAATCCCTAGTAGCTTAGATAAAGCTGAAACAGCTATAATTGGTGCAGCTATAGAGACTATCCAAAGAATTGGACCTTGTAATGCTAAAGTTAAGATAAGTAAAATTGAAGATGTTAGAATTACTAAAAGAAATTATGTTATTGAAAGAGCTAAAGAATTATTGAAGGTTCTTACAGACAGTGTTTTGCCTGATTCTCAAGAATTAACTGACGAAGTTGCTAAATCTGTCAGGATGATGGAAATAATTGAATTTGGCAAGGATAGATTACCTGCTGGACCTGCAATAGATGATAATGAAGAATTAATTGTTGTTGAAGGCAGAGCTGATGTGCTTAATTTGCTTAAACATGGGATTAAAAATGTTATTGCAATGAATGGTACTAATGTGCCTGAGACTATAAAAGAACTGAGCAAGAAAAAACACATCATATTGTTTGTTGATGGAGACAGGGGAGGAGACTTAATTATAAAAGAAGTTTCAGGAGTTGCAGAGATTGATTATGTAATTAAAGCGCCTGATGGAAAAGAAGTTGAAGAGATAACTGGCAAAGAAATTCATAAAGCGTTGAGAAGTAAAATTGCTATAGAACAGTATAAACTAGACCATAAAAATCTTCTAGAAGTTAAGAGTGGTAATGGTGGAGTATATAGGAAACCTCAAACATATTCTAGACCAGCACCTAGGTCGGTATCAAGACCTGTATCCAGACCTATACCTCAAAGACAAGAAACAGTAGCAGCAGTACAAAGACCCAGGTTTAGAGTTGAGCATCAGGAAGAATTTAAGCAGATGTTAAGCAACTTAATCGGAACTAGAGGGGCTAATTTGCTGGATGAAAATATGAATGTGCTTGGTAAAGTTCCTATTAGTGAGATAATTCCAACTTTAAGAAGTTTAAATTCTGGAGTTTATGCTATTATCTTTGATGGAAGTGTAGACAGCGATATTGTTAATATAGCAGAGAGAACTAATGTTCAGTACTTAGTTGCTATGGACTCTAAAGTAGGAAATAATTCAAGAGTAAAAATCTTAACTCAGAAACAACTTTAGAAACCTTTAAATAATTCTTTTTTTTATATTTTATAATATGAATAAAAGAGTGATATGGTTATTTTTATTTTTAATAGTAATTGGGTTATTGATTTCTTATTTTATTTTTTGGAAAAGTACAAACTGTGAGGCCGTGGGTTGTTTTGAAAAAGCAGCTGCAGAATGTAAAAGAGCAAAGATATGGACCATGGAAGAAGGTGGAACTGAAACGTATTATAAAATAAAAGGCAAAAGCGGGGATAATTGTGAGCTTTATGTTAAAATATTAAAAGTTGGAGCGGAGACAAGTGCTGAGACTACAACTAGTTTTGAAGGGACTGATATGAACTGTAAAATACCATTAAATAAGTTTTCAAGAATGAAATTTGAGGAAATGGGGGGAGATTTAGATTATTGCCATGGTACTTTAAAAGAAGAGATGTATGGCGTTTTAGTTAAGAAATTGTATAAATTAGTTCTAGATGATATGGGTTTAGTATTAGAAGAAGTTGAGAGAGTTATTGGATAGTATATAAATTTTTATAAATTCTAAAGTTTTAGAAAATAGTATGTCTTTTAAGGAAATGCAGGAAGATGCTGAAAAATGGACAAGTCAGTTTACTCCGCAGTATTTTCCAAGGACTGGTATTCTTGCACAGATGAGTGAGGAATTAGGAGAGATTGCAAGAGAGATAAATCATTTAGAAGGCGTTAAAAAGAAAAAAGAGGGAGAAAAAGGGGAGTTAGGACAAGAATTAGTGGATCTTACTTTTGCGATTGTTTGTATGGCGAATTCTCATGGAATTAATCTAGATGATGAATGGAATAGAATGATGGAAGAGAGACATTATAAAAGAGACCAAAATAGATTTCTGAAAAAGGAATAATAAAGTGATAGGCAACTAGCTTCGATAAAAGCTTTGAAAATTGGCTACCTTAACTCTTTCTTAGACCTGTTGACTGCAAGCGCCAATAAATATGCTAATGGCTGCTTTGAACGTTTGGAAATAAACCATTTAACTTACTTCTTTTTGTGGGGTTTCTAAAATGAATATATTCTTTAAATAGTTTAACACGCTGGTCACATGCTACAACCAAAACATATGCATCTTGTTTCCACTTTTTATACATATTTGAACCAATTCCGAAGTTGTCTTTCATTAAATTGCCTATTTTTTCTAAAAGTTTCTTATCTTTTTGTGTTATTTGTATCCTTTTCCTATAGTACCTTTTATTTTTTACAATTGTGTTTGTTGTTCTGGATACATCTGCTTCTGCGTCACAAAATCCACTTATATAACTTGCAATTACTTCTTTTGGTTCTTTAGTTATATCTTGTCCGAGTAATTTTTCCACATATTGATATGCTATTTTTCTTGTACATTTTAGAACCAAACCTTTGCTATTTTTCCTAGTTTTTATTCTAGCTTTTATATTTGGGAGTTTCTCCTCTATTATGCCTTTTATGATTTCTAATTGTTGCTTGTCTTTATCTCCCCAACATAGTTCATAGCCTTTTAGGGTTTTCCATGGTTCTAAACTGAACTGATGTTCAAAGCTATATAAGCTTCCATCCCCAGTTGTGTACCCCACAAGATATGCTTCGTCTTTATCCATTTTTATTTCCAAACTCTGTTCCCAGCCTGACCAGGTTCACATATATACTAACCCTACAGGACAGATCCTCATGGTCTAAGTTAAGACCAATAACCAAGGCTAATACCTCAAACCAGTATTCAGCTCGCCATAAAGCCCGTTTGCGATACAACAGGGGGCTGACCTGCCGCCTAGCCTATCA
>JAHJRB010000093.1 GCA_018831025.1 Nanobdellota archaeon
AATAAAGCCGGGTTATGAAAGATGGCGATCTGGAGATTTTGATGCTGTTGTACCTACAACTAAAAGTGCAGGGATATTAAGAAATGCTATAACTTTATCTCCTATGTTCTCTAATTATGGACCTGGAGTCTCCACAAGTTATGACAGACTTTTAGGAGATGGAATTGTTGGAATTGGAGCAACTGCAGGATATAATGGGGAAGATCCATTCTGGACTGGAAGAGTTACTTTAGGTAATGATAGAGCTAGAGCTGGTTTAGGTTTAGGACAAACCTATACTGAAGATAAAAAAGCTGTTACTTTAGAAATCCCTTTACAATATAACTTAGATGAAAAGGCTTATGTTGAGTTAACACCTGGAATCAGAGACATGGGAAGATGGAAAGGTCAACTTGATGGAAATGGTTTTGAAGGAACTAAAGACTATGGTCAAGTTAGAGTTGGTGCAGGTTTCAGATTCTTCAGATTCTAAACCTTTTTAAATTCCTATTTCTTTTTTCTTTTTTATGACAAGTTTTGATACTGTAGGAAATATAATAATTTTTTCTGAAGATATAAGTAAAGCAAAGGCTAATGAAATATTAAAGAAATTAAAAAATATTAAAACTGTTGCTGTTAAAACTAAAATTCATTCAGGTATTTATAGAACTAAAAAAGTTAAAATTTTAGCTGGAGAAAAAAATAAAGAAACAATACATAAAGAAAATGGAATTCAAGTTAAATTGAATATAGAAACTTGTTATTTTTCTCCTAGATTAAGTTCAGAAAGATTAAGAATAAGTAAATTAATTAAGAATAATGAAAGTGTTTTAGTGATGTTTAGTGGATGTTCACCTTATTGTTTAGTTTTTGCTAAGAATTCTAAAGCTAAAGAAATTTATGGTGTCGAAATTAATCCTAAATGTCACAAATATGCATTAGAAAATTTAGAATTAAATAAAATAAAAAATGTTAAATTGTATAAAGGTGATGTTAAGGAAGTTTTACCTAAAATTAGAAAAAAATTTGATAGAATTGTAATGCCTTTGCCTAAAAGTTCTGAAGATTTTTTAGATTTAGCTAATAAAAAAATAAAGAAAAATGGGATAATTCATTTTTATGATTTTGAGAGAGAAGAAGATATTCCTAAAAAAAGTATAGAAAAGATAGAAAAGAAAATTAAAAAATTTAAAGTTTTAAAAGTTGTTAAATGTGGAAGTTTTGGTCCTGGTAAATTTAGAGTTTGTGTTGATTTTAGTCTAAACTAATATCGCAACCTAAAAAAATAGCTATACCTGGATAATTATCTTCAAAATCATTTCTAAACTCTACTTGAAAATATCCAAAATGAGTTTTGTCTTCTAAAACAACAGGCATTCCTATTCCAAGTTTTCCATAATATCCAAAAGTAGTATCTTTTACATCTCTGTCAGAACTTGAATAAGATTCTCTTCCAGAACTATTGTAACTTTCATTTTCTGAAAAAAGAGTTTGTCTTAATCCTCCACCTAAAAATAAATTATTCCCTAAATTAAAAGTAAGACCTTCTGTAAGAGAGATTTCTCCTAAGGACTCTGAATAAGAACTACTTTCATCTATAAAAAATCCTCTCTCTGAAGAAGAATAATTATCTCCATCTGATTGATAAGTAGAAATACCTAAATCTAAAGAAACATTAGGGTTAGCTAATTTAAAATCCAATCCAAAAGCAAACCCAGCAGTATAATCTTCTGTAACTTGCTCAGATAAAGGAATTTGATAACCTATTCTTGGAGATATTCTTACATCTGCTTCAGTTGCTCTAGGACTAACTAATGCTGTTAAAGCAGCTAAAGTTCCTATTCCTGTAATTTTTCCTAATAATGACATTTTTACAATTATTGAGTAATAACATTATTTAAAAAGGTTTCTATGGCAAATATTTAAATATCTAAGTAAGTTAGTAAATATCATGCCAAGGAAAAAAGTTACTAAAAAAAAGAGAATAAATAAAAAAAGAACTTCTAAAAAAAATTCTCTAAAAGATATTAATGAGAAACTAGGTAAGATTTTAAGATATGAAAAGGCGCAAGATAAGAGCGATGATGTTTTAGAAAAATTAAGTAAAAAACAGCTTGCTAGAGATGATAAATTCGAAAAAGAAATAAATGAAATACAGAGAGATTTAGAAAGAGAAGTTGGAAGCCATCCATTAAAAAAAATTACATATAGAGATTTCGGAAAATCTTTGATTGGAGCTTTTGTCGGTGTTGTAAGTCATTTTGCTTTTATAGAAGGAGCACACTTGTCTGAAAATTTAAGTGTTTTAAGAGCAAGCACTTTGTTAATTACTGCCTATGTTATTGGCATGATTTTTATTTATGTTGCTGGATTCAGAAAGGTCAAGCAAATAAAAGTCTTTAAGTTTGTACCTGTAAGAATAACGTTTATATATATTGTTAGCATATGTGTAGTTTATTTTGTATTGTTTATATTTGGGCTTACAGCTCATGCAGATGCAATAGGAATCTATAAACAAGTTGCAACTGTTTCAATACCCGCAATAATTGGAGCAAGCGCTGCTGACTTGATTGGTGGAAATGAATAGAGAAACAATAAAAGAGGAATTAGAAAGAAAGAAGAAATTTATTAGATTTTTAAGCAATGCTATTTTTTTATTGTTAGATGCGATTAATGAGAGAGATGAGGGAGATATTACGAAATATCGGAAGTTTGCTATAGATAGTATAGATGCGATTATAAAAATAAACTCTCATGGAGAATTGAAAAGTGAAGATACGAGAGAAGAAGATGCTAAATTGGGTGAACTAAAAAAATCTGTTAAAGAATTAAGTAATGATATAAGCAGTAAATATAATGCATTACAAAGCTCCTTAAAACCAAAAAAGTAGTTTAAATTTCCTTTTTTATTTCTTGAACTATGGATGGAGAAGAGCCTGCGTGCCAACTTAATTTTGGGCGTATTCTTAATGGATAAATTCTTTCAGAAGTATCATCCAATAAAATTGCTGCACCTTTTTCTCTTGGCAGATTATTTATTTGCTCAGTAATTCCTAACTCCATATAACTCTGCATCATTTGATTCAAAGAATCAATATCCTGCTTTGCAGTTAATCTATGAGATAAAACAATATCGGATTGTGTTATTACATCATCATGGATTTTTCCTGGTTGTTGAGTTGCTAATATCATCGAAATTCCTGGTTGTCTACCCTCTCTTAATAAAGAAATTAATGCGTTTGTTGCAGGTGTTGTTTTATCTCTGGGTAACATCTGATGACATTCATCAATTAATAACCAAACCTGCGGTAGTTTAGATTTTCTTGTAGTTTTTTTAAATGGATTGTAGCCTTGTTTGATTTCATTTAATTCTTCTTTTTTTCTTTCTAACATTCTTTCCTGTAATATTTTTTGGGCTATTAAACCAGTTACTAGACTTTTGATTGACCAATTTCCAGCGGTAGATGAATAACAGCTAATGTCTATTACAGAAACCTTTCCAGGCTGGACTAAACTACTAAATTCTTCAGCTGCTTCTGAAAACAATCCCCATGTTAAAGAAGCTTCGAATAAACTTTCAACCAGATTTTTTGTCTCTTCATTTGCTTTAGCATCTGATTCTGCTTCCATTATTATATCATGAATAGAATAATTACCATGTAGTTTTTTTAATATCCTTGTAATTAAAACTCCCTCTCTAGAATTAACATCTAAGTTAAAGGTGCTGCACCAATCTGAAGCTGTTAATAATTTTGGATGGATTGTAAATGGAACATCAACTGGAATTCCTTGCTGCTTGTGCTTTTCGAAATAACCTGCAGGAGTAAAGATTGTAAGATCTTTTAATGCAGTAGGTTGTAAGTTCCAAGATTTTAATAATTTGGAATCTCTTTCATTAGCATATTTCATAGACCAAAAAATACCCATTGTGTCTAAGATTACAACTGAAAGATTTTGTCTTACTTCTTCTGGCAGGTTAATAATAGATTCTGCGATAACGCTTAATGAATAACTATTATGTACAATTATATCATTAGCGATAAAATTGTGATTGTTTGGAACACAGATGTCATAAACCTTGAAATTACCTTCTAATTTTTCCATAGAAATTACCTCATCCCAGAAAATATCTGACTCTGCCAATAGTTTTAATCCGTTGTGTTGTTCTGCTTCCGCTACTTGTAACATAACAGACCTTGTTGTAGAGTACTTAACCCTTTCTCTCATTGCCTTGGGGTATTTATATCCGCAAAATCTTCCGACTTCTGCCCAATTATCTGGACGATATAAACCCCATATTTCTTTTGGAATTGTATCCACATTACTATTAAAAGAAATATTTTCTGCATGTTCTAAAAATTGTTCTACCCGTTTTTCTTTATTTCCAAAAAACCCTATTTCCCTAACAAATTTAATAGAATTTTCTGTATTAATTACTATCTCATATGACTTAAACATTTTATTATTTAACCTGATTCTTTTATCTCTTAATTTAGAGAGGATTCCATATCTGAGAAGTAAGTGGTGTACTTGTTTTATTAATTTTGTAGAGGAGGAACTATAACTTATTTCCCAACCATTTCTAGAATTATTTAAATAAATACTTCCATCGCAACTGAACAACCGATTAAGAAATAAGCTAAGCTTTTCTTTTTTTAATTTTAGGATTTCTTTTGGAATGGATTTTTGAAGTGCTGAAAGACCAAAGAGACCATATTTTTCTATAAAAAGCCTAATTTTTCTTTTCTTATTTATAATTTTGCTACCTTTTGCCCAACATTTTCTTTTCCCATCAAAAATCATTTTACTAGAATCTAAACATATAGTTTCGTAAAGAGGATTAGATATTCTGTAACATCCCTTTCTTTCTTCCATTAATTCTGAAGTAGGATCTAACTTTTGTAGGTCGCTTCTAAATTCTTCAATAATTTTTTCATCATTATTACTAAAAGTAACTATTTTCTTTGTATGGCCTTCTGCAATTAAATATGCAAGGAGTCTAATTTCATTATTGGACATTTCATTATTCCCAAAATTATCAGTTTTTCTTGGTGTAGCAATTCTGCTCCCGATTGATAAATCTTGTGCTTCTTTCCATCCCTTTATTGTTAGTAGGGGATGTTCCTTTGTTAGTTTTATTTCTTTTCCACTTCTTAATTTTATTTTTATTAATTCATTTGTATTCCTTGAAAAGAATTCTGTTTTCTGTGTTTTTTCAATTTTTAATTTTTCATTTAAAGATAAGATATTTTCATTATTATTTTCTAAATCTTTTATTGGAATTTGAGAACCATCTGTTAAGCTAATTAAAGTATCCCCGTGGAGGCATTTTCCAGATCCTCTTTTTCCACAAATTAAAACTACATGGGATTTTGCAACATCCATGTAAACTGGATTAGATAAAGAAATATTTCTGCCCATTTTAACATAACTTTTTCCTAGTAGAATTAATCCTTGAGTGCCATATTTTTCTTTATCTTCTTTATCTCTGCCTACTATTATGTTGTATGCCATAAAAAGAAGTTATTAACGTTTTACATATTTAAATGCTAGCCCTAATGCCAATGCAAAGACTAACCATTTAAGGTAAGGTAAAACTGCTAATATTAAATTGATTCCTGGATCTAAAACTGAAACATAATTTAAAAATGGATTATCTATGTTTTTTAATAAATTTATGATTCCTATGAATAATAATACATAAACTAAGATAACAAGTAATGACATTAAACTAGTAACTATAGTATCATCGCTGACAATAGAAGAAACTAAGTCTCTAACCCTTGGAAGGATTTTGACAATTATGAATAAAGCTGCTACAATTGAAAAAACAATACCAAGCATATTGATTGCCCAAGCTTCTGCTGCCATTAAATCACCTCTAAAAAATAGATAATGAAAAACTATTATTTAAATATATCGGTA
>JAHJRB010000094.1 GCA_018831025.1 Nanobdellota archaeon
ATAAATATAATTTAAAGATTAAAAGTAGAAAGATGTTAAATGTGCATAGAAATGTACCTGTGGATTTAGAAAATATAAATGAGTTTTTGGATTTAACAGGGTTGAATTCCTTTACTACTTTTAACAAAAAAAGCTTATCTGGAAGAGAATGGTATAATGGTTATAGGCATGCAAAGAAAACCGGCAATATGAGTGAGGAGAGTTACAGTAATATGCTGAATGATTTAAGCAACGAGGTTTCTTGTAGGATAAATAATAGTTTTTCTGATATACATGAAATGGCTGTTATGAATGGTCTTTCCATTGGAGGCATAGCAGACGAGATAGGATGTTCTAGGGGACCTGTTTGGGATTTGTACAAAGAAGGCAATCCCAGAAGAGAGAAAGAAATTGAAAATTATATTAAAACAGAATCCATTAAAAGATTAATTAAGTCTATTATGTTATTGAATTCTTTTAAGAGTATTTCTGGGAAGGATATTTTCTTTGAAAAAATAATTGATATTAAAAAAATGAAATATGAAGGTAAAGTTTTTGGTTTAAGTGTTCCTAGGAATCATAATTATATAGGCGGATTTGGCGCTTGCGGTATTAATCATAATACTTATCCGCTTCCAGAGGCTCAGGTAGATAGGTTTTTATTTAAATTATTTATAGATTATCCAAAGATAGAGGAAGAAAGAAAGGTTCTAGAGATAAACATAAGTTTGAGAGATTTTTCTGAGTACGGGTTAAAGCCAGTGATTAGTACTTTAGACCTTATAAAAATGCAAGAAATTGCTAGAAAGATTTATGTTAGTGATGCAGTTAGAGAATATATAGTTAGATTGATTGATGCGACCAGACATCCTGAAAAATACAATTTAAAAAGTGCTAAATATATAAGATACGGAAGTTCTCCTAGGGCAAGTATTGGACTGTATATTGCATCTAAAGCAAATGCTTTGATGAAAGGGAAAGATTATGTAACCCCGCAGGATATTAAAGAGATTGCTCATGATGTTTTAAGGCACAGATTATTATTAAATTATGAGGGACAAGCAGAGAATATTAATAGAGATGATATAATTGATGAGATTCTAGCAAAAGTTCCAATTCCTTAACAATGGCAATAAAATTAAAGGTTAGAAATTTAGTTACACAGTTGGATGTAATTGCAAAAACTTTGACTACTAGCAAGATGGCTGGAAATTATAAGAGTGCTTACAAGGGAAGCGGGCTTGAATTTGAAGGATTTAGGAAATACATATTTGAAGATGATAGCAGTTTAATTGACTGGAAGGCTAGTGTAAGAACTAATGAGCTGCTTGTTAAAGAATTTAGAGAAGAAAGAAATTTGAATATTTATTTCTTATTTGATGTTAGCAATAGCATGATATTTGGAAGCGGAGATAAATTAAAGACCCAGTATGGAGCAGAACTAATTGCCAGTATTGCGTATGCTTCAATTTTGAATGATGATAGTGTTGGACTTGGAATGTTTACAGATAAGATTGTTGCTGGTTTTAAACCAACTCCTGGGGAAAATCAATATTATTTTTTATTGGGGGCGTTGACGAATCAGAAATTATATGGAGGGAATTTTGATATTAATGTAGCTTTGAATTTTGTTCTAGAATTTTTAGAACAGGGAAGCATCCTTGTTATAATCTCAGATTTTATTGGACTAAAAGAAGGGTGGGAGAAAAATTTTAAGGCAGCATGTAATAAATTTGATGTAATAACTATGATGGTGAGGGATATAAGGGATAAGGAACTGCCTACGGATGTTGGGGATGTTGTTATTGAAAGTCCATATGGCAAGGAAAAATTATCCATACATTCTAAAAGCGTTAATAAAAGATATATGGAATCTGTTAAACAGCAAGAAGCGCAGTTAGAAGATTTTTTTAAAAGAGCTGGAAGTGAATTTTTAAATTTAAGAACAGATAAAGATTTTGTTAATCCATTAATTGAAATGTTTAAAAAGAGGGAGCTAAAATTCCGGTAATTACATTTAACAATCCTGAGAATTTAATGTTTATTATAGCTTTGCCTCTCTTGATTATTGTTCATTTTTTAAGTTTAAAATATACCAGAAGAAAAGCACTTAATTTTGCTAATTTTGAAATTATTGAAAGAATAACTGGTAAGAAATTAATGAGCAAAAATATTTCTCTGTTGTTATTGAGATTTGTGATTTTATCTTTTTTAATTCTTGCAGCTGCAGGAACAACTTATTGGTATACTGGAAAAGGAAGCAGTTTTGATTATGTGTTGCTTATTGATGGAAGTGTTAGTATGTTAGCTTCTGATTATGAACCAGATAGGATAAGTGCTGCAAAAGAAGCGGCATTGGAATTTGTTAATTATTTTCCCGGGCAAGTAAAGATTGCTGTAGCGACTTTTACAGGTACTACATTTGTTAAACAGAAATTAACTTCTGATAAAAGTGATATAAGAAAAGCAATAAATCAAATTGGAATTGAAGAAATTGGCGGAACTGCTATCGGGGATGCAATGGTAACTGCTTCTAATTTATTATTTGAAAAAAAAGAAGGCAATGTTTTGATATTGTTAACTGACGGACAGAGCAATGTTGGTTTAAATCCAGAGAGTGCTATTCCCTATTTAAATGATAAGAAAATTTTAGTTAATACAATTGGTATTGGTACGCCTATGGGTGCTAGTTTTGTTGAAGGTAGTGATATTGTTTCTAAATTAAATGAAGACACTTTAAAGATGATTGCTATTGAAACTGGCGGAAAATATTTTAGGGCTGAAGATCCTGCTAAATTAAAAAATGCTTTTAATGAGATAGCTCAGTCTAAAACTAAAAGATTAAGCAAGGATTTGACTATTGCTTTTATGTTAATTGGTTTAACTTTATTATTGCTTGAATGGAGTTTGATGAATACAAAATATAGAAGTTTACCTTAAGATTTTTTAGCAAACATAGGAATTAATTTTTTTGAGATTATTTTTCCTGAAGATGCATTGAGTTTTATGTTTAATGTTTTGAATGAAGATGTTAAGAAAATAAAATTCCATATTGTTTTGTTTTTAATTGTATGGATCGTAATTATTTTTTTAATTGTTTTTTCAGAAGAAGTTTTTATTAGATTTAATGCTTCTTTAATTTCTATTTTTATTTCTTTTAAATTTAGTTCTTGCAGATTTTTACTTTCCTTGAATAATTTTTGCTCTTCTGATTTTTCTTTTTTTAGTGGTGTAAAAATTACTAAGTTTTTTTTAATAGGATTGTAGTAGTTTAACTGCCAGATTAATTCTTTATCATCAAATGTTGCAAATGCATTTAGTAAGAAACTTTCAGGGTTATTTTTTTTATATTCAAGAAAAATTTTTTGTTTTTCTAATAGTTTTACTGCTTCTTTAATACATTGCATCTTTTTTTTTCTCTATGCTTGATAATGTCTTTTTTATGAAACTTGCTTTACTTACTCCAAACTTAATTTTACCATCTATAGTTCTTAATGCTAATTTTTTTGATTTTTGTTCTTTATCGCCTATTGTTATGACTAATGGAATTAATTCTGATTGAGCATCTCTTACTTTTTTGTTCATTGATTCTGAACGAGTATCTGAGTCTACTCTAATACCTATTTTTTTGAAATCTTTTTCTAGCCTCTCTACATATCTTTTGTTTCTATCTGTTAAAGATAAAATTCTAACCTGTATTGGAGCTAACCAAATTGGGAATTTTCCTGCATAGTGCTCTATTAAAATTCCTAAGAAGCGTTCTATAGCTCCAAATACTGTCCTGTGTAACATTGCTGGTCGGTGTTTTTTACCATCTTTTCCTTCATATGTTAAATCAAAGAGTTCTGGCATTGCAAAATCTAATTGAATTGTTCCGCATTGCCAGGTTCTATCTAATGCATCTTTAACATGGAAGTCAATTTTTGGTCCGTAGAAAGCTCCGTCTCCAGGATTTAATTTGTAATCTGCCTTAATACTTTTTAAAGCGTTTTTTAATGCAGTTTCTGCTGTGCTCCACATTTTTTCTGAGCCAATTGCTTTTGCTGGCTTTGTGGAAAGTTCCATATGATAAGATAGATTGAATGTTTTATACATCCTGTCTATTAGTTTTATTACCTTTATTACTTCTTTTTCTATTTGCTCTTCTGTACAATATATATGGGTA
>JAHJRB010000095.1 GCA_018831025.1 Nanobdellota archaeon
CACTTTAAGTTTGAGAAACTTAAAGGGATCTTTAGCATATTTAGGTCTCCACACAAAATGGAAAGCATTTTGTCCTACCGCGTGTTTAAATTTTTGTATGTTCATTTTTTTATCTCCTGCGCAAAGTTTTTAAAGAAAGCTTACTCTACTACAAACAAGGTCTTTGAGTGCGCTAACTTCACTGCGCACTTTTTATTTTCTTTTAGAAATTTAAAAAATTATAGGAGGTTGGTTTTACCTAGCGCTAAAGCACAAGGTATCCTTTGTATGTAATGATAAAAAACAGATGGTTTTATTTTGGGATATTTGTATTAGGGATTTATTTCTTAATTAGATTAATAGATCAAAGTAAGATATTATTTATGTTTCCTTTGGATTTTGCAAATGATTATAGTGCGCATATGGCAAAAGTTTATTTTTTAGCTAAATATGGTTATGGAAATATTGTACCTAATTGGTGGGGTGGTTTCCCTTTGTTGAAGTTTTATCATCCGGGGTCTGCTTTTTTTGCATTACCTCTATTTTATCTTTTTAACAATGTACAAATTTCTCAATATTTAGCAATATTATTAATTTATTTATTTAGTTTTGTTGCTATTTTTTATATTGGAAAAATTCAAAGATGGAGTATAATAAAAAGGATTGCTTTCTTCTTATTTTTCTTTGCTAACCCAATATCTATTAGTTATTTAAGAGTTGGTCGGTATGGAGAATTATTTGGATTTTTTTGGTCTATTGTTTTATTTTTAATTATTATTTGGTATAAGGATCATAAAATAGATAAAAAATTCTTATTTTTTATTCCTGTATATTGTTTCTTATTACTATCACACATATCTGTTTTTATGGTATACTCTTCTTTGGTTTTCTCTTTGTTCCTAATTAAGGATTTAAGAGAAAAAATATTCGTATTCTTTGCCGGGCTTGCTGGATTGGGTTTGGCTTCTTTTTGGTGGATACCTTTTATGATTGGAATTAAAAAAACTTTTGTTACTAATTTTTACGGGCTGCAAAAGACGCTATTATTGAAAGCACCCTACACTCTGGGGGATAGAGTAACTTCATTTATTGTGCCTTTTGTTTTCTTTGTGGTTTTATGCCTTTATTGGAAAAGTTCAATTAAGTCTAAAAAGGATTTAATATTTTATTCTGTTCCTTTTGTTTTAGGAATTTTATTTTTTACAAGATTAGCAGCATATATACCCTTTATGAATAGACCGATACCAGATACTTATAATTTATACTTTATTTTCTTAAGTTTATTTTTATTATTTAATATTAGGATTAACAGATTGCCCAATTTACTTAAAAAATGTATATTGTTAGGATTGATAATTATTCCTGTCTCTGGTGTTTTAATTTCTTACCATTTTACTCCTTTTTTCCCAGTATATGGAGATCTGGAAGGGGAAGTGGTTTCTATTGTCCCTTTAGTAGATGAAAGTTTTATTATGATAGGAGAAACTGGACAAATATATGCCAACGCTGTTTATTCTTATGCTGCTATAAAATATAATTTATACACTCCTGCTGGGTGGGGCGCTGAAAGCGTTTCTAACGAATATAGAAATAGATTAGGGAAGCTTAAAATAGATTTAGATAATGGTAATTGTGGAGATTTTTTATCTGGGTTAAAGGATTTTAAGATAACTGATGTTATAGCGTATATGGATTGTGAAAAGATTTTACAATGTGGATTAAAGGAAAAAGTTAAAAAAGAGCACTTTTGTTTATTAGGAGTGTGAATTTTATGAAAATTTTTATTTTAAATATCGGAAATGAAAAGGGAGAAAATGTATCAAGAGACACTTTATATGGTGCTTGGTGTAAGGGAAAGAAAGTTGGCTATGCAGAATACCCCCCTTTAGCATTGCTTTCCATAAATACCGTGCTTAATAAAAATAATCTTAATACTGAATTTTTAGATGCGCAGGGTGAAAAGATAACCCAGGAGGAACTATTTAAAAAATACAATTGGGGGGATTTTGATATTTTAATAACCCAAACTTCCACTATGACTTTTTTGAGTGATTTGAAATTATTAAAAAGCATAAAAAAAATTAATGAAAAAATTAAGATAATTGTTTGTGGGAGCCATGTCACTTTTATGCCAAAAAGAAGTTTAGACAATGATGTAATTGATTATATTGTAAGGTATGAGCCTGAAGAAACAATTCTAAACTTAATAAAAAA
>JAHJRB010000096.1 GCA_018831025.1 Nanobdellota archaeon
AGAGGTCAAGGAAATTGTCCTCCAACAGCACAAACTACTAGATTAGGTAAGGGCCTTGGACCTTGCGGTCGGGGTTTAGCTAGAGGAAGAAGGTAGGACTAAAATGCCAAGACCAAGACGTTGTAGATGGGTCTCCAGAAGACCCGATTTTACTTTTTTTAAACCCGCAGGGGTAAGAAGAATAGATTTAGAGCAATCTATCTTAACCGTAGATGAATTAGAAGCAATTAATTTAAAAGACTATTTAGGATTAGAACAAGAAGAAGCTGCAAAAAAAATGAATATTTCTCAACCAACATTTCATCGATTAATTTTATCTGCAAGAAAAAAAATAGCAGATGCAATAATAAACGGAAAAGCTATAAGGATCCAAGGCGGAAATTTCGAAATCATTAAAAATAAAGACAATGATTAACTATTTATGTTAACATACATTATTATTAGCACATTCTTAATAAGCATCATTGCATTTATAGGAATCTTTACATTAACAATTAATGAAAAATTTTTGCAAAAAATAATTCTAAAATTAGTAGCATTATCCGCAGGAGCTTTACTAGGAGGTGCTTTCTTACATTTAATACCTGAAAGCTTAGAAACAAAAAACGCTTTAATTTATGTTTTAGTCGGCTTCGTTTTATTTTTATTAATAGAAAAAATATTACATTGGAGACATTGTCATAAAGATTACTGCCCAATCCATAGTTTTGCTTATATCAATCTAGTAGGAGACTCGATTCATAATTTCATAGACGGATTGATCATAGCAGCCAGTTTTTTATCAAGTATACCTTTAGGTATAACAACTACATTAGCCGTAGCATTGCATGAAATACCTCAAGAATTAGGAGATTTTGGAGTTTTAATTCACGGAGGATTTTCAAAAACTAAAGCTTTGTTCTTAAATTTTTTAACAGCAATAACTGCAATCTTAGGAGGAGTTTTAGGATATTTCCTGCATAATTTAACCCAACAGACAATTCAGTTTCTTTTACCATTAGCAGCAGGCGGTTTTATATACATTTCAACCGTAGATCTAATTCCTGAGATTAAAAAAGAAGAAAAAATTAGCAAATATATAGTAACTATTAGTATATTCATTCTAGGAATAATCCTTATGTATCTACTTAAATTTATCAGTTAACTTTTTAAAGAATTAATTTAACTTATTTTTGGAGTTGATTGAAATGGAAACAAATGATTCTAATTTTGAAAAAGATGTAATTAAAAAATCAAAAACAATTCCTGTCTTAGTAGATTTTTACGCAAGCTGGTGCCAGCCATGTGTTATGTTATCTCCAATTTTAGAAAAATTAGAAAAAGAATACAAAGACAAAGCAGCCATAGTTAAAGTTAATATAGACAGTAACCAAAAAACAGCTCAGAAATATGGAATAATGAGCATTCCATCACTAAAACTATTTAAAGATGGAAAAATAGTAGAAGAATTAATGGGTCTAGTACCAGAAGGAGTAATAAAAGACGCATTAGACCAACATATATAGGAGTTAATATGGAATATGATTTAATTATAATTGGTGGCGGACCTGCTTCATTTACAGCAGCAATCTATGCAGCTAGATATAAATTAAAGACTTTAATAATATCTAAAGAGCCAGGCGGCTATTTAAATAAAATATTTGAGATAGAAAATTTCCCAGGATATTATAAAATCTCCGGAATAGATTTAAAAAATAAATTCTTAGAACAAATTAAAAAATACAGTATAGAGATATTATCAGAGGTAGTTACTAATATTAAAAAAGGTTTCACAGTAATAACAAATACCAAGCAACTAAAAACAAAAACAATTATCTTAGCATTAGGCAATGAAAGAAAAAAACTAGGATTAAAAAACGAAGAAGAATTATTTGGAAAAGGAATTTCTTATTGTGCAACCTGCGATTCTCCCTTATTTAAAAACAAAGACGTTGCAGTAATAGGCGGCTCTTATAGCGCAGTTAAAACAGCCTTATTATTATCAAAATATGCTAAAAAAATATACATAATATTCAGAAAACCAGAACTAAAAGGGGATTTATTAGAAATAGAGCAGGTAAAAAAAGACCCAAAAATTGAATTAGTTAAAAACGCTAATGTTAAAGAAATAAAAGGAACAAACTTCCTAGAATCATTAGTCTTAGACACTAAAAAAGAAATAAAAGTGCAAGGATTATTCATAGAAATAGGAGCAATACCATTAACAGCCTTAACCTCAAAGCTTAATATAAAAACAGATGAAAGAAGATTTATAATTGTTAATAAAGATAAAGAAACAAACGTAAAAGGTGTTTTTGCAGCAGGAGACATCACAGACTCTGATTTAAAACAAATAATAACTGCATGCAGTGACGGAGCCATAGCAGCAACATCAGCATATGATTATATAA
>JAHJRB010000097.1 GCA_018831025.1 Nanobdellota archaeon
AGTCAATAAATATCCCTTTGCACAGAGATGAACTTGCAATATGGATTTATAATAATATTCTCCGTAGATTGAGTATTGACAAGAAAAAGTTTGAAGAAAATTATCTAAATTAGGATCCTTGAGACTAATATAGGTTTTTTTCATCGTCGGAAAAAATCCTTTTTTTATCCGGATAAGCAGATAAATACAGATTAAAAGATTTCTTAAAGTTATCAATAGTTTCATCAAGAGTATCACCAAAATCTGCCACTCCTGTCTCTTCATTGTTAACTATGAAAACTTTATTTTTTTCCATTTGCTCTTCTCTAACAGAAATATTAACACTTAGTTTACCCATGTTTGATTATCGTTAGGGGAGGTTTTAAATCTTGCTAAAGGACGGTTCTGTAAAGTTATCGGTTGGTAAAAAGAGTTAGAAGTAGGATTTAAATAAGTATTTTCTCTAAAATATTTATGAATGAAAATCAGATAAAGAAAGATATTCAAGAATTAGTAAATGATTTTAAATCAAGATACTCTTATTATAAATCTCTTTCAGAACCAGATATAGAAACAAAGTTAATTTATGAATTATTTGTTAATATATTAGGCTGGGATAAGAATGATTTTAGACAACAGGAAAAAGTAAGGCGTGGAGAGAAAAGAGGTAGAGCAGATTATGGCTTTTATATCGGCGATAGGTTAGTTTTCTTTTTGGAAGTTAAAAAAGTGGGTATTCCATTAGACAAAGAAGCAGATAAGCAGGTTATCTCTTATGCTTTATCTAAACGAGTTCCTTTTGCCATATCAACTAATTTTGAACAAATGAAAATATTTTGTGTTGAAGAGGCTGATGAAGGAAAGAAGATATTTAGGGTTTTTGATAAACCAGAAGATTACATAGAAAAATTACAAGATTTGCTCTTATTGTCCAAAGAGAGTTTTGAAGAAAACAAATTATTAAAAGAAGCAATAAAAGAGGAGAGATTAAAGAAAAGAATAACTATTGACAAGCCATTACTTAATGACTTGATGTCTATAAGAAGATTAATTGCTAATGACATAGAAAAAAATTATCCTGAAAAATATGAAGCAAATGAAAAAGATGAGATAGTTCAGAGGATAATTGATAGATTAATTTTTATGAGAAGGTGTGAAGATGTTGGGATAAATCCTGAAAATTGTGTATTAAAAGAATTAAGATTCACTTCTGGTTCTCAAGCATATAAGGAGTTAAAAAGGATGTTTGAAAAATATAATGAAGTTTATAATAGTGGGCTTTTTGCTGTTGGTATTGATAATGATTGTGATAATATAAAAGTAGATGGGAATATTATTAGAAATCTTGTTAATTATCTTTACAATTCAAAAGATGGGCAATATATCTATAATTTTGATTGGATTGACGCAGATGTTTTAGGACAAATCTATGAGCAGTATTTAGGGATAATTTTAGAGCAGACAAAATCAGGAAAATCAAAACTAAAAGAAGGACAAGCACATAAAAAAGAACAGGGAATATATTATACTCCCACCTTTGTTGTTGACTTTATTGTTAAGAATACTTTGTTGGAAGATATAAAAAAGAAAAAAGTAAAGAATATAAAAATTCTTGATACTGCCTGTGGTTCTGGTTCTTTTCTTATTAAAGCATTTGATTATTTATACAAAGAACTATCAAATGGAAAAGAAGCTGGTCAAACTAAATTTGATAATCAGGGCATTTATTCAATTAAGACAGAAATATTAAAAAATAATTTATTTGGGGTAGATTTGGATAAAAAAGCCGTAGAGATTACCAAACTTAACTTACTTTTAAAGGCATCAGAGAAAAATAGGAAATTACCTGAAGAAGTAGATTTACATATAAGGCACGGAAATAGTTTAGTTGATAATGAACAGATTTATCCTAACGATTATTTTAAATGGGAGAGGGATTTTCAAGAAGGAAGTTTTGATGTTATTATAGGCAACCCCCCATATGATGTTATTTATTCTAATTATAAACCACAAGAATTTAATTACTTTAAACAAAGATATTCTTCAGCAGAATACAACCCTAATTTATTTGCCTTGTTTCTTGACAAATCATTGGATTTACTTAAGGAGGATGGATATTTGGGATTTATAATTCCAGACACCCTATTAACAAATAAGTATTTTGGAAATGTAAGAAGAAAAATATTGGAAAATTGTGATATAATTAAAATAATAGATATGAGTAGTGGGATATTCTCAAATGCTATTGTAGATACAATAATCTTAATTTTAAGAAAGAAAAAAAGGAAGGGGCATAAAATAGAAGTTGGCTATAATATTTCTTCATCGGAAGATTTCATAGACGGAAAATATAAAACAAAAAAGGTTTTACAAGAGAATTTTGAGAAATCAAATAATAATGAGTTTAATATATACTTCAATAAGGATTTATCTGCTATTAAGGAGAAAATGTTAAAAAATTCTGTTTTACTTGGGGCGATTACTAATATCAAGAGGGGGATGGTTACTAAAGATAATAAGAAATTTATTTTTAATGATAATTCAGTGGATAAATGTAGGGACACAACTAAATTAAAGAAGTTACTAATAGGCAAGGATGCTACAAGATATTATCTTAATTATTCTGGTAACTATATTTTTTATGATAATTCTGCAAAAGGAGGAGGATGTTGGGATAAAAATATCTATGAAGCAGATGAAAAAATACTTATTGCCTTGATTACTGGGGGAATGAAATATAGGATTAATGCTACTTATGATAATCAACAATTCTATATTTTACAAAATTACAACAATCTTTTAGTTACAGATAAAAAGTTTAAGATAAAATATATTTTGGCTCTTCTAAATTCAAGGCTGATAAATGATTACTATGTGATTTTATTTAATGACAAAAATATCAAGAGGGTTCAGTTACAACAACTCCCTATAAAAAATATTTCTCCTGAAGAACAAGATAAATTTGTTGAAAAAGTGGATAAAATTTTGGATTTGAATAAAAGATTAATTGAACTAAAAGATAAAACAACCTCTGAAAAGAAAGAACTTCTTGAAAGATTAGAAGTTTTAGATAAAGAAATAGATGACTTAGTTTATGAAGTCTATAACATAGCCGAAGAAGATAAAGAGATTATAAGAGAGAATATTAAATGACTAAACTTTCTGAAAATTTGAACAAAAATTTTATTTTTAGGAGATGTGTCGGATTTGTTACAGAAATGTTACACTTCCGTAACGCCCCAAAATCTTTATAAACGAACTTTTTCTCTCTATTTCATCCAGGGAAACAAAATGC
>JAHJRB010000098.1 GCA_018831025.1 Nanobdellota archaeon
CCTCCCCTACCAAATAAAATAGTAGCACCAGCAGCAGCATCAAAATATTTATCTCTCTTTGTATATTCAATTGTTTTTAAAAAACGTATAAATATAATTATTATTAAAATTATTAAAAAAAGATAATTGGAATTCATAGCATTTTCTTCTTTTACATAATATTGAGACTCAACATCTCCTAGTAATATACTTCCTACAGCTCTTGAAGCTTCAACAATACCATTCCCATAATTCTCTTCCTTAAAATTAGGAACCAAGTAATCCCTTCCAATTCTTCCAACTTTAGCATCATTCAATATATATTCTATTCCTCTTCCAACCTCAAATCTATATTTTCTATCTTCCAAAGAAACCAAAAGAAGCAATCCATTATTTTTTTCTTTATCTCCAAGCTTGCCTTGGGCTAAATCTAAAGAATAGGATTCTATATCTTTTCCTTCTAAAGATTTTACAGTAACAATTGAAAATTGAGCAACCCCGGAATCATAAATATTTTTAAGTATAGTATCAAGTTCTTTTTCTTCAACGTCACTAATAATTCCCGCATAATCATTTACAAATTTATCTAGTTTAATTTCTTCAGCAGCTACAAAAGGTAATAAAACTAAAAGTATTAAAGCTAAATATCTCATAAATTAAATTTAGAAACTCTTTATATAAAAATTTATTGTTTAAACGCCGAGAGAAAGAAAAATAATATTAAAAAAGAGAAGATAGTAATAATTTATTTCTTAGCTATTTTCCAGCAAAAACTTAAATGCAGGAATCACTTCTATTTTATTTTTCCCTTCTTTATCTAAAGAGATTATATATCCTTTATTAACTTTAAACTTTTTCATAAACATTTCTACACCCCTTGTATCAATTTTTCCATATTTAATCTCTATAGGAATATTATCTTTTACAACATCCACTTCATTTTTGTAAGGATCTCTCCAGAAAAACTCAGCTTTTAGCTGATTAACTATCAGCCATTCAAATACCTTTGATTTGGATAATATATCATCTTTAAACAGCGATTCAGGAGAAATTACAGTAGGATAGTATTTTTTTAATTTTCTCTCGATTTTTCTTTTATTTTTGGAATAATTATAAAGTTTTCTTATTAAAAAGGAATCCTCTAAATATTTTAAATAATTAGAAAGCGACTGCCTTGAAACATTTAATTCTTTGGCTAATTTTGATATTTCTACTATTTGTCCAGGCTCTTCTAAAAATATATTATACAAGGATTCTAAAATTGAAACATCTTTAATTTTAAACAATTTAGGGATATCATTGTAAATCACTTTTTCTAAAATGCTTTCTTTTACATATTTCCTTATTATCTCTTTTTCTTTAATATCTACTAGTTCAGGAAATCCCAAAGTCAAAATAAATTCATCAAATAATTTAATTAATTCTTTTTTATAGAGGTTTATTGGCTTGTAATTAAAATTCTTGAAATTGAGAAATTCTTTAAATGTTAATATTTCAACCTTGAATTCAAATATCCTTCCAGCCAATATTGCTCTTGATTTATTTTTTATAAACAAGGATTCAGAGCCTGAAATAATTATTTTTATATTTTTAAAAGTGTCATAAATCCTTTTTACTTTATTTTCCCAATTGTCTAATTTCTGTATTTCGTCAAAAAGAATTAAATGCCTTTCTTTTCTTACATCTTTTTCTAAAATATCTTCATATGCTTTTATTACCTCATCTATTTCTATGTTTTTAAACTCATCAAAAGAAAAGAATAAGATATTTTTTGAATTAAATCCTTTCTTAATCTCCTCTTCAATTATTTTCAGCATTAAAGTAGTCTTTCCAACTCTTCTTAAGCCTGTAAAAGCAATTATCTGCCTTAATGGAAGATATTTCTGTATTTCTTTATGCAGTTCCCTTTCCTTAAATTCTACTCTAAATTCTTCCTTCCACCAGGGATTCATATCTGGTAAAACATCTCTAATTTGTGCCATTTTCAATTAACATATAATCTATTTTATGTTAAGTATAATTAACTTATAATATATAAAGCTTTCTATTTTTACAGCATCTCCGAAAATCCATAATTTTTCTTTTAAATTTTTAGATAAGTTCAGATTCCTTCACAGAAAATTTATAATGAAAATAGATTTGTATGCCTACAGGCATACAAATTAAGAAAAATCAAGAAAAAGATATACTGC
>JAHJRB010000099.1 GCA_018831025.1 Nanobdellota archaeon
AAAGGCTAAAGATTAAGTTTAAAAATGACTATTTTTGAAGTTCTTATATGAAGATAATAAAAGTTGAAGAAACAGATGGAAGACCGGAAACTAAAGGATGCTTAAATGGTGCTAGCAAGATTTTAGAACAACTAAAAGACATTTGGCTTAGTGAGGATTTTAAATCTGGAAATTTTGAGATTGTTAAGGAAAATGGAGATTTATTCTTAGGCGGAGACCATAGTATAAGTTATAAGACTTTTAGCGAGAATAAATGTGAAGGGTTGCTTGTTTTTGATGCCCACCCAGATGTTTATCAAGAGTTTAATTCAGCAACGCATTTAGACTGGTTGAAGTTTTTAATTGATGAAGGGAAGGTTAAAGCTGAGAATGTTATGTTAATTGGTATTAGAAGTTTTCATAAGAAAGAGATTGATTATCTAAGAGAAAAAAGAATTAAATTTGTGACTATGAAACAAATTTATGAGAACGGGGTTAATGAAGTTGTAGAAGGGGTAATGGAATTTGTTTCTGGGTTTGATAGTTTATATGTAAGTATAGATATAGATGTTGTTGATCCTTCTTTTGCTCCTGGTGTTGGTTATACAGAACCTGGAGGAATTTCTAGTAGAGAATTAATTTATTTTGTTCAAAGATTAAAGAAGTTAAAGAATTTGAAAAAAGTTGATATTGTAGAAGTTAATGTTGATAAAGATATAAACAATATGACTGCTAAACTAGCTGCTAAAATTATTTATGAGTTAAGTTAATAAATCATTCTTTTCTTGCTTTTATTATGAGGGCGTTTATTGCAGCAGAAATTCCTGAAAAATATAAAGCGGGATTAAGAAAGCTGCAGGAAGAATTAGCGAAAGAGGATGTTAAAGCTAATTGGGTTAAAGAGTTTCATTTAACATTGAAATTCTTAGGAGAAGCAAGTAGTGTAACACTCAAAAGAGTTAAAGAAAGATTAAAAGATGTTCTCTTTAAAGAGTTTGAAATGGAATTTACCAAATTAGGGGTTTTTCCGGATGAGACATTTATAAGAGTTGTTTGGGTTGGTTTAAAACCTGAGAACAAAGCTAAGAAAGTACAAAGTAAAATTGATAATGTTTTGAGAGATATGTTTAGACCTGATGAAAGATTCAAAGCGCATATAACTTTGGGAAGGATAAGTTCAATTAAAAATAAGGAAAGGTTTTTGGACGTATTAAAGAGCAAGAGTATAGAGGGCAGTTTTAGGGTTAAAAATTTTAAACTGATTAAAAGTAATTTAACTGAAAATGGTTCTATCTATGAAACTTTGGAGGTATATCCTAATGAAATGTGAATTTTGTGGAAGAGAACTTAATGAGAAAGAAAATAAATTATGCAAAAAATGTATGCAAAGGGTTCATAAGGCTAAATTCTAAGACGTTAAGTAAAAAGAATTAAAACAAAGATTAAGTAAAGATTCCTAAGTTAATAAACATGATTGTCCTTTAGATTGATAAAGTATATAAACTTCCGGCAATCTTTAATATTTTTCAGGTGATGAAAAATGCCTGAAAAAATATATTCTAAAGGTTCTAATGGGAAAGTAGATTCTCGTACTCTCAGAAGATTATTATTACCTGAACTTATTCCTGCTGGCCATAATTCTTTTGGAGAGACATTTTTAAGATGTGAACTTTATGAAAAAGAACCAACTCTTGTTGGAGATTTAAGTTTTAGAAAATTGGGGACTTATGGGGATGTATTAACGGAACAACAAAAACAACATTTAACTTATCTTTTCGAACAACAAGCATTATATGAGGGGATTAGTTTGCTTGAACATGCTATTGCTTTGGCTTCTGATAGTCATACAGTTGCTGGTGTGGAGAGACTTGTTTTAAATAATGGGGGTGGTTTTATTGGTGTTGCTTTATGGGATTGCCCCCCAGAATTAAAAGAAAAATTCTTTGAAACTCTTAAAACATCATTAGTTACAAAGATAAAATATCCTGGAGGAAATAGAGTTGTTGCTAAGAAAGTAGACTTATCTACTAAATTTTTTGATGAGGAGGATATGTGGCGTTGTCGTATTCATAGGGGAACAAATCCGAATTCGGTATACTTATTTTTTGATCCAAAAAATTTATTGAAAGGAGATAAATTTCGCGATAGTATATATGGTCTTAATTTGAGGGATTTTATTCCGTATGCTAAGAAATCAGTAACTTCCCTCTAAAACTTTTTTTATATTATTTATTTTTTTAGGGCCTAGTTTTTTTACTTTTTGTAGATTTTTTTCTTCTGCGTTTATTATATTTTTAATTGTCTTGAATTTTTTTAATAAGGATTTTGATAAAATAGGGCCTATTCCTGGCAGAGATTCTATAATAAACTCTTGTTGTTGTTTTAAAGTTAATGGCTTACGTTTTTTTAATAAAGAAGGAAGGGATCTTGGTTTTTCTAAACGCTTTGCTATTATAGCTAATAAGTTTGCAGTATCTCTGTAATTTCTTGTGTATAAAATTGGAACTTGGAAATCGATTGCTATTGAAGCTAACATTCCTCTTATTGAATTTGGATGAAAATTTCTGATTTCATAGATGTTTTCTGTTCCTTCAATTATTAGTAATGTTAAATCAAAATGTTTTTTTAAATCTATTAATTGGGTAATTAATCTCTTGTCTATTATTGAGTTTAAGAAATCATTTGTGGTATTATGTAATAAAAAGGGTATCATACCTCCTATGAAATTCTCTGCATGTTTAACGGAAAAATCATAAACTTCTTGATTGATTTTTAACTTTTTAATATCATATACTCTAGCTAAAAAAATTTCTTTTTGATACATTTTATGTAGCAGAAAAATAGTGTCTTCTCCTACTTTTGTTATTATTTCTTTATAAACTTTTTTTATAGATTTTCCTTTTAGATGGATCTTATTTGTTATTTTAAATAATTCTTTTTCACTTTTTGTTTTTCCTTTTTTTAGATAAATAAGGTCTTCATATAGGAACTTTAAATCTTTTTTATTTAATTTTGGCAAGGATTGTCTTATTGTTATTTTTAAATAATAAGGTATTTTCGTACTTACACTTTTTTGTATTTTTATTTCTTTAGTAGGAACTTGTCCTATTTTTTTAATGAAATCCTTTAGAGAAATTGTTTTGATTCTTAATAGATAATATTTCCTTCTTTTGTTGTTATATGATTTGTATTCTTGGTGTGTGCTGTTTTCTACACCCAAAGAGAACAACAAATAAGATAGTCCCACTATCAATAATTTTGATTTTGAAACTGCCATTAACTGTGGATTCTTTCTATTTTTGTTTAGATTTCTATATCCATCTCCGAAAAGATATCCTTTTATAAATTCTGCCTTAAGTTTATTTGGTGCACTAAATACAATTGAAGGAATTGTTTTGTTTCCTGCTCCGTTTTTCAGTTTAAGTATGTCTTTGAATAGTTTATAATATACTTTGCCCCCCATACCATAAGCATCTGATGTTTTATTATACCATTTAAAAACTCTTTTGAGATATCTTTCTATTATCTTATTTCTAAGTTTGTCTTTTTGATTAATCGTTAATTGTAGATTGTCATATCTTCCTTCTGCAACCCATAACCCTAATAAAAAGAAAAAATCTTTGTTGAATTCTGGAATCTTCTGATTGTGTAGACCTGATCCTAGTTTGAATTCTTTTTTGTATAATTTAAAATTTTTAATAGAATCTGATTGTACATATTTTAAAAATTCTTTAAATGATTTGTAAGGTTTTGGATTTATTTCTTTTAATTTTGGAGGGATGAGGATCATGTAATCTCCTCTTTTGAGTTCTGATGTAGGAATGATTATTATTTTCCTATTTCTAAATACATAAACATTATGTCCACCGGTTAACTTTACGACAGAATTTTCTTCTTTATCATATTTCTTTTTTATTTTTGGAGATGTGGAAATTCTGTAAATATCATTTGATTTATGTTTTGTCACATCATAAACATTAAACCAACCTATTTTTTTATTTTTTAAATCTAGTCCTGTTACTTCCATATCTTTATTTTTTTTGAATATAGCATATGCTTCTTTTATAGGTAAAATTCTTATTTCTTCTTTTTGTTTAATTACCACAGATGTATTTCCCACTACACTTTTTCTTTCTATTCCTAAATTTAGTATTTTATTGTTTAGGTCTTTTGTTTGGATTATATAATCGGCAGTTTTTAGATCCTTTTCAATCACATCTATATCTCTTTTTATTAATTCTTTTATAACTCCTGATCTTCTCTCTCTGTGGTCATATATTGTTTTTGGCATTTTATTCTTATTTTTCTAATAAAACTATTTTTACTTTCTTTCCTACCCATTCTATTGGGACGTATACTCTCCCACTATTGCCACTTTTTTTGACTTTTTTTTCTAGCATTTCATATCCTTCTAGTTGAATATTGGTTGTTTTTTTCATTAGCTACAAAGTAGCTAAATAACTATATAAATATTGTGGTGTTATAGAATATATATATATCTTAGGTTCTCTGTGATCTAAAAATATTTGTGGCATAAGATTTATATAGAAAATTAGATTTAAGAAGGTTATGGTGTATGTTGCAGATGATAAATCAAAAAAAGAATTAATTCTTTTCTCTAATGTTATAATTAATAGAGTTAAGAATTTAGCTAGAAAACTAGAGGAAAGTATGAAAAAAGAAAAGGCGGAAATCATAACGAATGCTAATGTTTTGAGAGTGGCGTTAAAATCTTATTTTAGAAAACCAGACGAATCTTTGCTTGAACAGATTTTTGAATTTATTGATATAATGTTGGGTAATTTAAGTAACCTTGTTAGAAAATTAGAAGGTGAATCCAAAAAGGAAGCAGGGAATCTTTGTGATGATGCTTTTCGTCTTGAGAAAATGTTGGAATCTATTTTTAGATAAGTGTTTTTTGTTCTTGGTTTTGCATATTTTTAAGAATATTTTTCATTGTTTTTTCTTTTTTTTGACTAGACCAATAATAAGCTATTTCCCTTGTGTCTCTTGTCAATAAGGTAATTATTTTTCCTGTTTGCAATCTAGCAACTCTGCCTGCTCTTTGGATTTTTCTTATCTCAGAAGATTTTCCTTGGTCATACATTATAGCAGCAGTAGCTCCTTTAATGTCAATTCCCTCTTCTCCAATAGAACTGCAAACTAAAGTGTTGTAGATTCCTTTTTCAAAATCTTTTATTGTGGAGATTTGCTGCTCTTGTTTTAATCCAAGTTTCTGTCCTATTAATTTAATTGCCTTTATTTCTGATTCTTGATTTAGAAAATTAATAATTTCCTCTATTGTTGATCTGTAATTTGCAAAGACAATTATTTTTGCATCTTTATTTTCTTCTAATTCTTTTTTTATTATTCCTTTTAACATATATAGTTTAGGATGTTTTACTCCTTTTTTTACTAAATCATTGGTTATAAAAATAGCTTTTTGAATTTCTTTTGTGTTTAAAATATTTTTAGCAGCTTTAGTTGTTTCTGTACTTAATTTATTAAAAAATTCTTGTAGAGGTAAAACTCCTTGTGTTTCTAATAATTCTGATGCATAATCTAATTTTATTAACAATGCTGTTAAAGATAACCCAAAATATGCTGTTGGGTTTTTTCTTTCTAATTCTCTTCTCAATCTTTGTTGCAGCATAATTAAATCTTTTTTATTAATTAATTTGATTGGTTTTGTAAATCCTACTTTTTTTAAATCTTTTAATTTTAATTTGTAAACTTTTTTAATTAAGTTATTTATTTGTTTAAGCTCTTCTGGTAATTCCACTTCTAACCATTGCTGATTGCGCTCTTGTATAAATTCTTTAATATCCTGTTCGGTTCTAATTTCTATTGATTCTATGAATAAATTATCTTTTATCTCTGTTATTTTTTGTTTTGTGCTTCCTGGAGATGCTGTTAAAGCTAAGATTCTTGGAAACTTT
This sequence comes from Nanobdellota archaeon, assembly GCA_018831025.1. Lineage (GTDB taxonomy): Archaea > Nanobdellota > Nanobdellia > SCGC-AAA011-G17 > ARS1403 > JAHJRB01. The sequence continues at coordinate 5,919 of JAHJRB010000099.1, forward strand.
GACTGTTGTTGATAAATATTAGCTACCTTTGTGTTTGCAAAATTTTCTCTAGATCTATGACAATTATGGATTATTATATTATTAGCTATGTAATTGTGATTTTGTTCAATTGTTAAATCATAAACATAGTTTTCTTTTTTTAAATTTTTTATTTCTTTTATTTTCTCCCATTTTACATTTAAATAATCGTTATTTTGCTTTTTCCAAATGTTATAGGGTTCTATTTCTACAGAAGAATGATTTGGTTTTTCTTTAAATAACCAGTGACGTATTATATATTCCCTTACTTTAAGCCTCTCTGAAATTTCTTTGTATTTTAATCCTTTTTTTCTTAATTCATTTGCTTTTATATATAATTTTTTTCTTAATTTTAACCCTTCTTTTTTTTGAATTAAATATTTTAGTACTTTACTAGCTTCTTTCTTTTTTTCAATACTGTAATTATAGCTGGTATTCTTTAGAAATCTAATCATATTTTCATTAGAATTGGATATTGTAATGAGAAATTTTATGCTTTCAGTGTTATCTTTTCTAATATTTCCTTTTTTAATGCTTATGTTACAATCTACTTTGAATTCTTTGAATAATTTTTTTATTTGATTGGCATATTTTATTCCATCTTGTTTTAATTCTTTTTTTTTGTAGAAACTTAGTCTTATAGCGTAAAATTGTCTAGTTCCTTTTTTATTTATCGGTTTATAACCTTCACTTCCCATTAAAGCAGATAGAAATTCTTTTTTAATTGATTTTGCGGATTTCATTAGCCATTTAGGTATCTGAATTTCTTTATTGGTTTTATTTCCAGAAGGGACACTCAATGCTTCTATGATTCTTGTTAGTTTAGAATCTGTTACATGGAAAGAATTACTTGTACCTTCAACTTCTCTTTGACCTCTTTCTACATGATTGATTTTAGATTTTGTTATTCTTGAATGTATGTTTTGGTGCTTTATATTTAGTAAGTTTAAATCTTTCTTTATTCTTTCTAAATCTTCTATTTTACCTGAAAAACCTAAGACTTTTTTTTGTTCTTTAGTAATATAATGCCATCCATCCCCGTATAGATGACCCATAAGTCTTGCTATTATTTTTAATTTCGGATTTGAGTATTTCAGAGGAAGAAAATTTTCTTCTTTTAGTTTTTCTATAAGGTGTATTGGTATTGGTTTTCTATGAGGTTTATAGACATAATTTCTAATGATGGATTCTTTGGTTTTAAGCATTCTTGCTATTTTGATAGAACCTATTTTATTTTTTTCTTTTAGTTTTATTGCTTTTTTGTAGTAATAGGTTAATTCTTGTTGTTTTTCTTTAAAAGTTTTGATTATATTTTTTTCATTTAGAATTATTTTATTAGACAGTTTTTCTTTTTTAAATTTAGAACTTGCAATTTTGTCATTTAATTTAAGATGTTTTGCTTTAATCCACATTGTTTTATTATTTCTTTTTATTAGAATTATGTGATCTCCTGTAATTTTTATTTCATTATTGTTTTTTGATGTTATCTTTATTGTTTTTTTATTACTTTTTATTTTATGTACTTTTAATAATTTAGTAGGTTCTAGTTCTCCTGTTTTTTTGTTTAAACTTTCTACATAGATTTTTTTCTTTTTTATGTTTTCTTTAGATAAATCTTTTATTGTAATTTCCTTATTCAATGCTAATCTGATTTTTGTATCTTTTGTGACGCACTCATCTACTGTTAATAAGGAGGTTGGAGAAAGTGAAATTCTTTCTGCTTCAACGTCCTTTTGGATAGTTTGTGGTGTAGCTATAATAACTATTGCTTGCTCCCAAAGTTCTTGTCTTAGTTTTGGTTTTAAGGCACCTGTTAATAAAACAATTTGTTCTTTGGGAATATTTGTTGAGTCTATAAATTCTCGGTGTATTTGGGCAGATAACGGTTTTGTTGGCGTCATTACTAAAATATTAGAATTAGGATGTTGTTTTAAACGTTCAATTGCGGTTAGTATGGCTAATTTTGTTTTTCCAGTTCCTGTTGGAAGCACTACTAAGGTATTGTTTTTAGATGTGGTTGTAACTATCTCCTTCTGATAATTTCTAGGTTTGAAATTTTTTATTTTATACATAGAAATACTTAAAAAACTAACTTATTAAAAACTTTATCATGATAGTAAAGATATTTGGTATATTAGACTTGCTTGCTGCTTTGTCTTTTATATTGTTACAATGGGGAATTGGGGAGGGATTAGCAACTTTTTTAGCTATTTATTTGATTATTAAGTCTATAATATTTATTATGGATTTTACGAGCTGGATCGACTTATTAGCGGGAGTTTATTTATTATTAGTTATATTTAATATCCATAGTATTTTTTCTATAATCTTTATATTATGGTTGGGGCAGAAAGCTTTCTTTAGTTTATTTGTTTGATCGATAGAGGAAATAAAATGAAACTGCTATTGCAACAATTAATGCTAAGAATAATGCAATAAATACGCTGGTTATGTTTATTAAGAATATTGTTAAAATTGCTAAGACTATTGCGAAGATATAAAGGACTCTACTACCCATTACTATTTTTAATCCGTCAAATTGGGGAAGAGGGAGTAAATGGAAGATAGCTAAAGTTGAGGATATAAAAACTGCTTTTGATAAGAACTGCGGAGATAAAGGCAATAATATTTTAAATATAGCTAAAAGTATTAAATTAGATAGTGGACCTGCGAATGCGATTTTTGCTTCCTCAAATTCTTTAATGTTTGTCCATTTATGACCTACTCTGCGATATCTGCTTATGTTATGATGGAAGCTTGCTAATGCGATGAATAGAAATTTTCCACCAGAGAGAACTGTAATAAGCAAAGTTATTATTGGACCTATTGGAAATAGATACTTTGGAAGTGGCATTTCTTTTATTACAGTCTGAATTTTTTTTGCTTGAACCAAAGAGAATTCTATTTCAGCGTCTACACTCTGTGCCATTAATTTTTGTGAAGTTGCGTGTACTAAATAGATTATTGCGCTTAATATTATTAATCCTATTAGACTTAAAATTCCTGTTTCTAAATTGTGGTCGGTAAGTCTCCATTCATTTAAAAAGAAAACTATTCCTAATATTATCGAGGCGATGATTATATTTTTTATTTCTTTTTTTGTAAATTCCATTTTACAATCCTAATCAACTCATCTTCATGACCTGCACCGACTATTGCTAATACTTTTTTATTGAGTTTCATTACTTCTGTAAGTTGCTGTGCCATAAATAGGTTTCGCTCCTGTATCAATACTTTGTAAACATTCGGATATTTTTCCTTCACTTCTTTTATTATCTTTTTAATTAACTTTTTTTCAGGCACCTGAGTTAAGTCTATTTTTATTCTTTTTTTCGGAATTATTAAGGAAGTTATAATATCTGAAACAAACCTTAATTTTTCTTTAAATGTTATTTCTTGTGAGAGTCGTTTGAATGTTATTTGAACTGGTTGATCAATTAAAGCAATTTGAATTTTATTTTTTCTTGCTAAATTGATTGCTGTTTTCATTTCTTCTCCTGGTTTTATTCCTACTTTTTCTCCCAGTTTTAATTCGATATAGGCGCCGAGGGAGTTTAGGACAGAACCTTGAGAGAATATATCTCTAAACTTGAATTTAGTTTGCTTGTTTGATAAAAGTTTTCTAAGTCTAAATATGTCAAGTTCTAAGGCTATAATTTCTGGCTCGTGAGTTTCTATTAATTGTTTTACGTCATTAACACTTTCTATAGCTATATGGGAAGTACCCAAGATTATGAGGTTTCTAAAAGATTTCATCAAGTATACAAATATTTAAATATATTAAACGTTTTCTCTTTTTCCAGTAATGGAGGTTGAAATATGTTAAAGACTAAAAAGATAACTGATACTTTTGAACAAAGGGTTTATACTGATCAAGGTGAATATTTTGGAGATATAGAAGAGTGTATACTGACGATTAATAAGGTTTTTGGATGGAGAGTTAAAGCAACCAGGGGAAGTAGTTTAAGTAGTCTATTAGGAGGAGCAAAAGGTGTTATTGTTCCACATCAATTGGTTAAGGCTATTGGTGATGTTATGATTATTAGTAAAGCAGCTATTCCTTCTTATTCAAGTGAAGAGGGAAAAGAAAACGAGAACGATGAAGATATTGTGGAATAAAAC
>JAHJRB010000014.1 GCA_018831025.1 Nanobdellota archaeon
ATTATTATACCTTATTGTTTTATATAGTTTATGGCAGAATTATTTTGCCTTTCCTTCTGCTACGTTTTGTTCTACTTTTGTTTTATTTTCTTCTTCAACAACTTCATCTACTTCTTCTATAGGTTCTTTTTTTGGAGCAGTTTCTGGAATTTGTTCTTTAGGAGCTGCTTTAACTTCTTTTTTTGCTGTTTTCTTAGTTATTTCTTTTTTTATTTTTTCTTCTGGAATCTCTCCTGCGAATATATCTGTTATATCTAAGTTTTCTTTTTTAAGCTTTTTCTCTTTTCTTGTTTTTTCTTTTATACGCTCTGGATGTTGATTATCAAATAGTCTTGAAGCTGGGTTAAAACTTATTTTGCCTTCAAGTTCCAGAGGAACTAAAAATGAAGGAACATTTAGTTTTTCTTCATTGATTGCTACATGACCATGAACTATGAATTGACGTGCTTGTTTAGGTGTTTTAGTTAAACCCCTTTTAAAGAGGATAGTTTGTAAACGTCTTTCCAAGATATCTTTTGTTGTTAATCCTAAAACATCTTCAAGAACTGCACCAGGAGAAACTAAACCGAGTTTTACTAATCTTGTAATTAATTGCTGTTTTTCTTTTTCAGCTTGTTCTGTCTTTAATGGGATTAATTGTTTTGCTTGATCACGCATTTTTTTTACTACGCCATCTGTTCTCCATATCTCTTTTTTATTTTTAAGACCGTACTCTTTCATTAACTCTTTTTGTTCCCTAATTAAATCGCTTTGCCAGATTACTAAAGGTCTTTTATATTTCTTCCTGGATTTTTTTGGGCTTCCCATTTTTACTTCTTAGCTCCTTCTTTAGCTGGAACTTTTAACCCTTTTCTTCTAACACCCATTGTTTTACCATGTCTAAAATGGCCTTTTGTTCTTTGACCACGAACTGGCAAACCTTGAGAATGTCTAATACCTTTGTAGCATTTTATTTTTTTAAGAGATTTAATATCGATTTCTTTTTGTAAATTAAGTTCAGAACCAACTAAATGTTTATCTAATCCTGTAACTTTATCTTTTCTCCTGTTTAAAAGCCAATAAGGAATATTAAATTTTTCTGGAGTTTTGATTACCTCAGTTATTTTTTTAATTTCTTCGTCCTTTAAACCCCCTACCTGGGTCTCTGGGTCTATACCAGTTACAGCGCATATTGCATTTGCAAATGAAAAACTAACTCCTTTTACTTTTCTTAATGATGGAAGAAGTTTTTTACCGCCTAAAAGATCTGCATCTACTATACGTACTATGTGTCTGAATTTAGTGTTTTCCAAGTTTATTTTCCTCCAATGATATAGAAATTTTTATTAAAATAACTATTTAAAAAGTTTTTCATCATGATCCAACAAAGATTTTATGCTTATCTTCATTATTTAGCTCCATTTTTATTCTCTTAATTATGACTCTTTCAGGATTTGGCATTAAGTCCACACGTGCCTTAATATCCTCTAAACTGGTAAAAGGTTTTTCTTTTCTTGCATTTAATATTGCCCACATATGTTTTTTTCCTACTCCTGGAAGCAACTCTATTTGATGTCTACGAGTATTTATAGGGCCTGCCGTATTAAAAAAGTCTATAAATCTTTTTTCGTTTTTCTTAACAATGGCCCTTATTACGTCTTCTACTTCCATTTTTGCTGTTTCAGTTAATTTATCCATTGTAAGTTTTCCTATAATATGGTGGATTTTTTCTCTCTTGCCTTCTCCTATATAAACTTCCTCAAAAGGTTGTAAGAAAATGCCTTTTTTTGGCGCTAACTCAAGTAATGAGAAATGATCTTTACCAATTGCCTGCGCTATAGGAGTTTTTTGATGCATTGGTCTGCTGTCGAATGGATAACCGTGGGACAGATAGTCTAGCACAATTACTACTTCTTCCCGAACTGGTTGTTTTTGCATCATTTTTTCCTTCTACGATTGTTATTTTATTTTTTCTTAACATAGTCTTTTACTACATCTAGTATTTTATTCATATTTTCGTCATTAACTGTTGTTGTTTCCCCTACGAAGACCATCCTTAAATCATCTATGCCTTTTGGTAAGGTGTCAATTACTTTTACTATTTGGCGCTCTTTTAATCTAGGAATATTAAGTTCTTGAATCTTTTTAAATAATTCGTTTGCTTTCTTTATATCTAATTTAGCAAAGTTTTTCATATAGGCTTTAGCTTTATTAGATCTAAAGTTTAGTTCTTTTTCTTCTTTCTCTAATTTTTCTAAACTACTGCCTACTTCCGCCATTGTTATTGGTCTTTCCTGTATTAATTTTTCGTTTGACATTTTTTTAAATGAACTGGGTGAACTATTACTAATTTTTCTTTTCCTCTGTCGTTTATTTTAATCTTATAGTTAGTCCCTTGTTTTCCTGCTATTAAGCCGTGTTTTCCATGGAAACGTCTAAAATACATTCCCTTTTGAACTGCTGGCTCTGATTTTAAGACTACTATATCGCCTTCTTTAAATTTTTGTAAATAAGCTCTAATGCTTATTTTTCCCTTATCTTTTACGTTCTTTTTGAATAAGCTTCTAGTCTTTCTTCTTGAACTTCCTGTACGTTTCATGATGGTAAAAATATGCTAATTCCTCTTTAAAAAGGTTTAGGTTTAGAAAATTGCGGGAGACAGGATTTGAACCTGCGTAGGCACTAAGCCAACAGATGCCCCATAGGAAAACTTGAGTTTGGACAACATTTAAGTTTCTGTCCCGTTTTCCGCTCCGGCACTCCCGCATCACACTTTAAGAAAGTGTGTTCAAAATAAAGAGGAAAAATCTATATAAAAAGGTTTTTAATTAGCTATTTTTAAGGTATTTTTATGGATAACTTTATTAAAGAAATTTTGGAGAAACAGCACTATAAGGTAATTGGAGAGCATAGTAGTGTTAAGGTATGTGAATGGACTAAGAAAAGTTTAAGAGATAAGGGTAGTTGCTATAAAGAAAAGTTTTATGGTATTAACTCTCATAAATGCTGTCAGATGACCCCTTGTTTAGTATGTTGTAATTCTTGCAATTTTTGTTGGAGATTTATTAGTAAAGAAACTGTTGGAAAAGAATTGAGAGGAAAAATTGATGAACCTAAGGACATTATTAATGGTGCCATAGAAGGTCAAAGAAAATTAATTAATGGTTTTCCTGGTTTTGGGAATTTAAATGAAAAAAAATTTAGAGAAGCTCAAAATCCTATGCATTTTGCTATTAGCTTAAGCGGTGAACCGACTATTTATCCTAAATTAAATGAATTAATTAAAGAACTGCATAAAAGAAAAATTTCAACTTTTTTAGTAACTAATGGGCAGTTTCCTGAGAAAATAAAAAACTTAGAAAAAGTAACTCAATTGTATCTAAGTTTGGATGCTCCTAATGAAGAACTTCTTAAAAAAATTGATAATTCTTTATTTAAAGATTCTTGGGAAAGATTAAATGAAAGTTTAGAAATTTTAAGTAAGAGAAAAGATAGAACGTGTGTAAGATTAACTTTGATTAGAGATATTAACATGTTAAATGAAAAGGAATATAGTGAATTAATTAAAAAAGGAAATCCTGATTTTGTTGAAGTTAAAGCTTATATGAGTGTAGGATATAGCAGGAAAAATTTAGAACATAGTAATATGCCTCGTAGTTGGGAAGTTAGAGAGTTTGCTGAAAGATTAGTTAAATTTTTAGAAGATTATGAGATTGTAGATGAGCATAAAAATTCTAGAGTAATTTTAATTGCTAAAAAAAGTTATAAAGGAAAGATTAAAATTGATTTTGATAAGTTTTTTAAGTTAGTAAATAAAACGAAAGA